>NZ_JBKQOT010000444.1:0-8541 GCF_052145395.1 Roseiarcus sp. | reverse complement strand
TCCTTCTCGTCCGACCGGCCGCCTTTCGTCTCCGTGGGCCGCTACGCCTTGCGCGGAGTCGGCAAGCCGCAGGAATTGTTCACGCTCGACCCCTACGCCTGAGGGGCAACCTGCGCGTACGGCGCTTGCTTTCGATGCGAAACGGTTGAACTCTTGAGAGACGGGAGGCCGGAGGGGGAGGGGACGCGGATTTCATCGCCTCGTTTTTTCATGTCGTCGACGGACGGCTCTCCGCAATTTGATCAGGAGTGCTTGCAATGGCGAACGATCGGACTTTCGAAATCGGTTTTGTTATGGCGGGAGCAATTTCCGCCGGGGCGTACACGGCGGGCGTGATGGATTTCATTTTCGAAGCGCTCGACGCCTACGAAAGCGCGAAGTCCAGTCCCGGCTGGGACGGCCCGACCCACGACGTGCGCGTCCCGGTCATGGCGGGCGCCTCAGCGGGCGGAATGACGTCCGCGATCTCGGCGCTGCACGCCTACTACGATCTCAAGCACGTATGGCCCGGCGCGGCTCCGCCCTCGCCCGAGCGTAATCGCCTCTATTCGAGCTGGGTCACCGACATTTCGCTCGACGCGCTGCTCGCGACGACCGATCTCGAGGGCGGCCGGGAGGCGGGGGGTGTGCTGTCGCTCCTGTGCTGCGACATCCTCGATCAGATCGTCGATTCCGCCTTCGTCCTTGGTGGCTCCGTCCGGCAGCGGAACTGGGTCGGGCGCGACAACGACCGGACCCTGCGGGTGATGCTGACGCTGACAAACGTGCGCGGCGTGCCCTATTCGTTTGCCGTCTTCGGCGCCAACTCGGACGAACGGCTCGGCATGCTCAATCACGCCGACTACTACGACTTCGCGGTCGGCACCGCGAACGCCGCGGGCGGGACGCTCGCCCTGAACGTCGAGGACTTCGCCAACCCGGCCTGGACCCGGTACAAGACCGCAGCCCTCGCCACCGGCGCATTCCCCGTCGGCTTGCGACCGCGCATCATCGAGCGGTCCGACGAGACCTGGTATTCCTTCGCCGGCTGCGTCGGCTACGAGGACGCGACAAAAGACTGCTTCGTCCCGATCGCGCCGGACAGCTCGTTCACCGGCGAAGCCCCGTATCGCTTCGCCACGGTCGACGGCGGCACGATCGACAACGAGCCCCTCGAACTGGCGCGCCGCTATCTCGCCGGGCGCGACCTGCACAACCCCAGGGACGGCCAGGCCGCGAACAAGGCCGTCGTTCTCGTCGCGCCGTTCCCTAACTTCGAGACCGCGCCTCCATTCAGCGACGCGCTGCGCCTCATCGACCTTCTGCCGCGGGTGGGGTCGGCGCTTATCGATCAGGCGCGGTTCAAACCCGACGAGCTCGAGCTGGCGGCGAACGACACCGTCTTCTCCCGCTTCATGATCTCGCCCATCCGCAACGGCAACGGCAGCGACGCCGCGCGCAAGTATCCGATCGCCTGCGGCGTCATGGGAGGATTCGGCGGCTTCATCGACCAATCGTTCCGCAGGCACGACTACCTGCTCGGGCGCCGCAACGCGCAGGCGTTCCTGCGCTGGAATTTCGCCCTCCCGGATTCGAACCCGATGTTCGACGGCCAGCGGATCAACGCCGAGCGCTGGCGGGTGCGGAACGCCGAAGGCGAGGCCGGCTCCCTCGACCTCGCCGGAGACCGTGCGCTGAAGCCGAAGATGTTTTCGCCCAAGGTCGCCGGCGGCGTCCCGCGTCCCGGCCTCCCGATCATTCCGCTCGTCGACGACCTCTGCAAGCCGATCGAGATCGGAGCCGCCGACTTGCCCAGGCCGCGCGAGGTTCCGCTCGCCGCTCTGAAAGAGCAGATTCGCGCCCGCGCCAAAAAGGTGATCGGGACGCTCCTCGAAGTGGACCTGCACAAGGAGGTCAGCTCGATCGCGCCGATCGGCGTCGGACTGGCGACCGAGGCCGTGACCGATTTCGCCGCCCATGTCGCGACGGAAAAAGCCTTCGCGGTTGTGCAGAACGCCGTCAACGAGGTCGCGGCCGCCTTCGCCTAAGGTCGGGCGGCGGCGTCGGAAGCCGCGCAAGGCCGGGCCGGGCGGCGGCTTGACGGCGCGATCGGCCGGTCGGATACGACCGGGCGATGAGTCCACCCTCGCCACCGATCCTGTCGGTCGAAAACCTCGGTAAGTCCTTCGGCCCGCTGCAGGCTGTGGACGGGGTATCCTTCCATGTCTCGCGCGGCGAGATTGTCGGACTGCTCGGCCCCAACGGCGCCGGCAAGACGACGACGATCAACATGATCCTCGGCGTCCTCGCGCCGAGTTCGGGCCGGATCGCCATCGAGGGCGTCGATTTGCGCGCCGATCGCAGCAAGGCGCTGGCCGGCGCCAATTTCGCGGCCGTCTATGCGCCGTTGCCGGGCAACCTGACCGTCGAGCAGAATCTGCGCGTCTTCGCCAAACTCTACGACGTCGACCGGATCGACGAACGGATCGAGGCGTTGCTGGCGACTTACGACCTCTTGAAATACCGCCGCTCCAAGGCGGGCGTGCTGTCGTCGGGGGAGCAGACGCGCCTCTCGCTCGCCAAGGCGATGCTCAACCGTCCGCGCCTCCTTCTGCTCGATGAGCCGACCGCCTCGATCGACCCGTCCGCCGCCCGCGACATTCGCGCCGGCATTGCGGGACTGGTCGAGTGCGGGCATTGCGGCGTCTTGTGGACGAGCCACAACATGTTCGAGGTCGAGGCCGTCTGCGACCGCGTGCTGTTCCTGTCGCACGGCCGGATCGTGCTCGAAGGCGACCCGAAGCGGCTGCCCGGCGAGCATGGCGTCGCGACGCTCGACGACCTGTTCGTCTCCGTCGCCCATGAAGACTTGGCGGCGGGAGGCGCGGAATGAACCGCTCGCGCGTCAGCGCGATCGTTCTGCGCATCCTCTATCTTTATCGTGGCAGCCCGCAGCGGGTGTTCCCGATCTTCATCTGGGTCGCAGTCGACATCTTGCTGTGGGGCTTTCTCACCCGCTACCTCAACTCGGTGTCGCAATCGGGGGTCAATTTCGTGCCTGCGCTGCTCGGCGCGGTCCTTCTGTGGGACTTCCTGACCCGGGTCATGCAGGGCGTGACCATGGCCTTTTTCGAGGACGTGTGGTCGCGCAACTTCCTCAACCTGTTCGCCACGCCCTTGCGCATTTCCGAATACCTGGCCGGCCTCGTCATCGCCGCGATCGGCGCGAGCTCTCTGAGCCTCGTCGTGATGATCGTCTTCGCCCGGGTTGCGTTCGGACTCTCGTTCCTGACTTATGGCGTTGCGCTCGCGCCGTTCGTCGGGGTTCTTTTTCTGACTGGAATCGCCATGGGTGTCGCCGCCGCGGGGCTCGTGCTGCGCCTCGGCCCGGCGTCGGAATGGCTCATTTGGCCGATCCCGATGATCGTCTCGCCCTTCGCCGGGGTGTTCTATCCGGTCGCGGTCCTGCCCGGCTGGATGCGGGCGATCGCGGCGATTCTGCCGCCGTCCTATGTATTCGAGGGCATGCGCGCGGTGGTGGCTGGCCAGCCCGCGCCCTGGATGGCGCTGTTCGGGGGGGCTGCGCTCGCGCTCGCCTATCTCGTTCTCGCGTGCCTCTTCTTTGCGACGGTCTACAAGATCGCCATCCGCACCGGACTCATCGCCCGCTACAGCGCCGAGTCGGTAAGTTGACCTGTATCATGGGCGTCGGCTTCGCGTCGTCGTAGGAAACGGGGCGAACCGGTCGATGAAGTGGAGGCGGAAAGTGAGCGACGAGACCCTGGCCCCGGGCGCGCGGGTCGCGCCCTTGCCCGCGGATCGTCTCTATCGCGCCTGCGACCTCGCCGGCTTGAGCTTCTCTGACACGGCCGATCTCGAGCCGATCGACGGCATGCTCGGGCAGTCGCGCGCCCTCGGCGCTGTCGAGTTCGCCGCCAGCGTGGACAAGGCTGGCTTCAATCTCGTGGCGATCGGCGGGGCCGGCGGCGGCATGCGCGAGGCGGTCAAGGCCTTGCTGGCCGAGGATGCGGCCAAGCGGCCGAGCCCGCCGGATTGGGTTTATGTGAACAATTTCGCCCGACCCGACCGTCCCGTCGCGATCGAACTGCCCCCTGGGCGCGCCATAGGCTTCCAGGAGGCGATGCGCAAACTGATCGAGGACCTGAAGACGACCGCGCCCGCGGCGTTCCAGAGCGAGGACTACCAGACCCGGCGCAGCGCGATCGACGAGGCGTTCCAGAAGATACAATTCGAGGCGTTCACCGCCCTGCGTCATAAGGCGGCGGAGCGGTCGATCCTACTCCTGCGCACGCCGGTCGGGTTCGCCCTGGCGCCGTCGGAAAACAGCGAAGTCGTGCCGCCGGATCAGTTCAGCGGCTGGCCGGAGACGCGGAGAGAGGCGATGCAGGCCGAGATCGCGGCGCTGGAAAAGGAGCTCGAGCACATCGTCCGCCAGGTTCCGCTGTGGGACAAGCAGCGGCGCGACGCCGTCCGCGTCCTCAACCGCGAGACGGCGAAATTCGCGGTCGACCATCTGATCGAGGACGCGCGCGCGGCCTTCGCCGACCTCCCCCGGGTCGCCCAGCAGATCGAGGCGGTGCGGGCCGATCTCATCGAGACCGTGCCGGCGCTGGCCGCCAAGGGCGAGGGCGGCGAGGGCGAGGCGGCCGATCCCGCTCGCGCCGTGGTGTTCGAACGCTACGACGTCAATGCGTTCGTCGCCCAGAACGGCGCGACCGGAGCACCTTTGGCCGAGGAGCTCCATCCGACGCTCGGCAATCTCATCGGCCGCATCGACTATGTCTCGACCCATGGCGTGCTGGTGACGAATTTCATGTTGGTCAAGGCGGGCGCCATCCACAGAGCAGGCGGCGGCTATCTCATGCTCGACCTGCGCGCGCTGTTGATGGAGCCGTTCAGCTGGCCTGCGCTGAAGCGCACTTTGAAGAGGGGGCAGATCGCGATCGAGGACGTCGGACGATTTCTTGGCCTGACCAACACGGTGACGCTGGAGCCCGATCCGATTCCGCTCAATGTGAAATTCGTGCTGTTCAGCGACCGGCTGCTTTACTTTTTGCTCTGCGCTTACGACCCGGACTTCGGCGAGCACTTCAAGGTTTTGGCCGATTTCGAGGACGATTTCGCCCGAACGCCCGAGAACGAGGCCGCTTTCGTCCGCCTGACGGCCTCCATCGCTCGCCGCGACGGGTTGAAACCGCTCGACCGCGCCGCGGCGGCTCGGGTCGTCGAGCACGCCGCCCGGCTTGCCGACCATTCCGGGAAGCTGTCGCTGCGCGTGGCGGAGCTGCGCGAGGCGCTGATCGAGGCGGATTTTTGCGCGGGCCGGGCTGGCCGCAGTGTGATCGCGCGCGAGGACGTCGAGCGTGCGCTTCAGGCGCGCGTCCGCCGCGCCTCGCGCATCCGGGACCGGTCGAGGGAGTCGATCCTCGAGCGCGTCGCGCTGATCGACACCGAGGGCGCGCGGGTCGGACAAGTCAACGGCCTGAGCGTGATCGAGATCGGCGGATTCGCCTGGGGCCGGCCGACCCGGATCACCTGCCAGACCCGCCCGGGCGGCGGCAAGGTTGTCGACATCGAGCGCGAGGTGGAGCTCGGCGGACCGATCCACTCCAAAGGCGTGCTGATCCTGAGCGGCTTCCTCGCCGGGCGCTATGCGCTCGACGCGCCGATGTCCCTTTTCGCGAGCCTTGTTTTCGAGCAGTCCTACGGTGGGGTCGAGGGCGACAGCGCCTCTTCGGCCGAGCTTTACGCGCTGCTGTCTTCGCTCGCCGAAGCGCCTTTGCGGCAGGACCTCGCCGTCACGGGCTCGGTCAACCAGCTCGGCGTCATCCAGGCGATCGGCGGCGTCAATGAAAAGATCGAGGGCTTCTTCGACATCTGCTCGGCCCGCGGCTTGACGGGCAGACAGGGGGTGCTGATCCCGGCGGCCAACGTTCAGCATCTGATGCTGAGGGAGGACGTCGTCAGCGCCTGCACCGAGGGGCGCTTCGGCGTCTATCCGATCGCGACGGTCGACGAGGGGATCGCGCTGCTCGCCGGCCTCGAGGCGGGCGTGCGGCACGCCGACGGCGCCTTTCCGCCGGGCAGCGTCAACCGCAGGGTCGAGGACCGGTTACGGGCCTTTGCCGACATCCGCCGGAGTTTTGGCAAGGAGAGCGGCCCCGAGGCGCGCCCCGACGGCCGGCCATGACTTTGCAGCCGCTCGGCTTCAAGCGCCTGGTGCTCGGGCTGCAACCGGGCGCGACGAGTCGCGCGGCGGAGTTGGCGGCCGGCTTCGCCGACCTGTTCGGAGTCGAACTGCTGCGGCTGTTCATCGACGATCTCGACTTGCGCCATCTCGCCGCGATGCCGGCGGCGCGGGCGATTCGCGCGTCCGGCGGCTGGACAGGGCTGGAGTCGACAATTGACGGGTTCGACGCGGCGGCCCGTATCGCGGAGCGACAATTCGCCGCAGCGGCGTGGCGGCTGGCTCGGCGGCGCTTCGAGATCGTCCGCGCGGCGGCGGCGCAAGCGGTGGCTTCGGCCGCCCGGGCGGAGGACATCGTCGCGATCGTGCCGCCGGAGGCCGGCGCCGACCGCGCGGCGGAACCTTTCGCCTCGCTGATCGCTGCGGCCTTTCGTTCGGCCGCGGCTGTGCTGCTCGCGCCCCTTTCTCCGGTGCGGGCCTCAGGCCCGGTTGTCGCCCTCGCTGCCGCCCCCGACGATCCGAGCGTGGACGTGGCGGGAGCGATCGCCAACGTCGCCGGGGAACGGCTGATCGTCGTCGACATTCGCGCCCTTTCGGGCCGCGCCTTGCGCGTCGAACGCACCCGGGACGCCCGACGCAGCGTCGAGCGAGGGCCGCTCGATTACGCGTCCGACGCTGCGCCGCACATCCCTGCCGGGCTCACCGAGCGACTGATCGTCCTCACCCGCGGCGCCATCCGCGACGACCTGACTCTCGCGACCGCCCTTGCGCGCGGCGTCCCGGTGCTCAGTCTGGGTTCCCGCCAGACGGGGTGATGGGGACCAGGATCGGCGCTACTGGGCGCCGTGCAGGCTGGCGATGTAGGCCGCGAGGGCGTCGATCTGCTGCTCGCTGAGTTCGGGGGCGGGCATCGCGTTGGGATGTCTCACGTCGGAATGGGTCCCGCGCAGGAAATCTCGCAGCGCGTCACGCGAGGCGTGTGCGCCCTTCGCGATGTCGACGAATGCCGGTCCGACCTGCTGCGACACCACGTGGCATCTGCCGCACAGCCGGTCGGCCAACGCCTCGCCGTCCTTGACCTCGTCGGCGAGAGCTGGGGCGACGAGCGTCGCGGCGAAGGCAAGCGCGGCGACGAAGGCGCGGCCTGGTTTCGAATTTGCAGTCCTGCGGATCATGATGACTTTCCTTGCGCCGACAGCGCCCTTTCCTTTCGATCTTCGGCCGTAGACGACGCCCGGGCCGCCGCTCAGCCGAGCCAGCGGATTTCCGGCGGGGCGCGCCCGACCGGCGGCGGCGCGGCCGCGGGTTTCCCCACAATGATCGGAGCGATTTGCACCCAACCGGCGGGCGCCCCGATGGCGGCCTTGCCGTCCGCGGTGTTGAGATAGCCCTGGGCGAATCCGATCCAGCAGGTCCCCAGCCCTTCGGAATAGGCCGCAAGCATCAGGTTCTGCGCCGCCATCGCGCAGTCTTCCACGATCCACGCCCCTTCGGCGCGCGCCGAGATCACGACCAACGCCGGCGCGCCGTAGAAGATGTCGAACGCCGGGTCGCTGAGCCGCGGACGGAATCGGTCCGCGTGCTCCGCCGGCATCGTCGTCAGCATGTAGACTTTCGCTTCGCGCGACACCCGTTCGAGCGTCGCCCGATCCCGCACGACCGTGAACGCCCAGGGCTGGGCGTTGACGGCGTTCGGCGCCTGAATCGCCGCGTCGATCAGGCGACGGACCGTCGTCTCGTCGATCGGATCGGCGGCGTAAGCTCGGACGGCGCGGCGACCGAAAAGCGCGTCTCGAACCAGCATGGGTCGGCCTCCGTGGTTGCCTTGTTCGACGACAAGCTAACGCGGCGCGCGCGCCGGTTCATTGAGACTGACCAAAAGGCCCGCTCTTGCGTGACGGGGTCCGGACGGGCATTGTGCCGCGCGAAATCGGGCTGGCCGCTGGAACGGCCGAAAGAGTTGGGGCGCAGAATGCGGATTGTCGGCCTGTTGGGCTTGCTGCTGGCGTTGTCGGGCTGCGCGTCCGAACGGTCTATCGCCTTCATCTATTACCCGAATCATCCGGGGGACCAATTCCCCAAGACCTCGCAATTCGCAGCCGAGGCGCAGAAGGAATGCGGCAGGTACGGCCTCGTCGCCGTCCATGACTGGGAAAGCGTCACCGACTTCCAGAGGGTGAGATCCTTCTGGCGCTGCGTTCCGCGCTGAGCCGCTGAGCGTTCAGCGCCCGTAGGTCAGGCGCAGCGCCTTGGGCTGCCAGCCGGGCGGCGCCGGATAGGGCGCCGCTTCGGCGATTGCGTTCATGACCGCCATGTCGAGATTCGGCGATCCGCTCGAGGTAACGATCTTGCGC
>NZ_JBKQOT010000443.1:0-6282 GCF_052145395.1 Roseiarcus sp. | reverse complement strand
CTCTCGGCGCCGGGGCGCGATTTCACCGGCGGGGAATTCGTGCTGACCGAGCAGCGGCCGCGCATGCAGTCGCGCGCCGAGGTCGTGAGCCTTAAGCAGGGCGACGGGGTGATCTTCGCCGTGCGCGAGCGACCGGTTCAGGGAACGCGGGGTCCGTATCGGGTGGCGCTGCGCCACGGGGTCAGCCGCATCCGGAGCGGCGAGCGCTTCACGCTGGGCGTCATCTTCCACGACGCGGCGTGAGGCCCTCTCGCCCCGCCGCCGTTCGGCGCCGTTTCGCGCGCCGCTCGGCATGCGTTCGGCATGCGTTCGGCGCGGGTTAGACACGCGTTCGGCGCCTGAAAACGGGGCCTTATTCACCCGTGTTTTGAGCGCTCTCAAGGGCTTAGTCCGCAGTTTGCGCAAAAAAGCGAGCGCGCAAGCAGCGGGCCGTCGCGGGCGGTCTCGAGGGCGGGCCGGCGGGGGCGCCCCCGGGGGCGCCTTACCACAAACATCCGAAGTCCCTTCTCCTCAACCGTCATCTTTCAGCCCTGCAGCCTCGTTTTCGGCCCTTCGAAGGTCATAGCACATGATTCCGAAAATCGGAAGTCGTTGCTGACCCCGAGCGCCCTCGCGTCCCGCCCGGCGGGACAGATCGTTTCGGCCGCCGCGCCGTGGCGGCGTTGCCGCGGCCCGCGGCGGTGCTTAACTATGCGCAAGCATCCGACACTTCGAGGATTTTCATGCCCGCCCGCCAGCCTGCCATCTTCATCCCCCACGGGGGCGGCCCCTGCTTCTGGATGGAGTTTCCGCCGCCCTTCGGCCCGCACGCCTGGGATCGCCTACGCGCCTACCTCGCGGGCCTCGTGGATTCGCTCCCCGAGCGGCCTAAGGCGTTTCTGGTCGTCACCGCCCATTGGGAGGCGGCTCAGCCGACGGTGAGCCTCAACCCGAAGCCGGACATGCTCTACGACTATTACGGCTTTCCCGATCACACCTATCGGCTGAACTATCCGGCGCCGGGCGCGCCCGAGATCGGGGCCGAGGTCAAGCGCCTGATCGAGGCGGCGGGCCTGCCGGTCGCGACCGACGCAAGCCGCGGCTTTGACCACGGCGTGTTCGTGCCCTTCCTGATCGTCGATCCGAAGGCCGAGATCCCGGTCGTCATGCTGTCCTTGCGCAAGGACCTCGACGCGGCCTTCCACATCAAGCTCGGCAAGGCGCTCGCGCCCCTGCGGGATCAGGGCGTGGCGATCGTCGGCAGCGGCATGAGCTACCACGACCTCAGGAGCTTTTTCGCCGGCGGGGATGGGGCGTCCAAAACCTTCGACGCGTGGCTCGACGAGACGGCCAAGGCGCCGGCGCCCGAGCGCGAGGCGCGCCTGGCGGCTTGGGACAAGGCCCCGGGCGCCCGCCTCTGTCACCCGCGTGAAGAGCACTTGATCCCGCTGATGGTGGTCGCCGGCGCGGCCGGCGACAGCGAAGGCCAGAACGCCTTCCGCGACGTGATCGGCGGCAAGACGATCTCGGCGTTCGAGTTCCGCTGACCTCTCAGGCCGTGAGGGTCTCCGGGAACCCCGCCGCGCGCAGGTCGGTGTGCAGCGCGTCCTCGAGCAGCTTCACGACCTGGGTCGACCACGCGCCGCCGCCGTAGGCCTCGCGGGCGCGTATAAAGGTCTGGGCGGTGATCGCGGCGAGGTCGAGCGGCACGCCGAGCTCGCTGCCGAGCGCCATGGCGAAGCCCAGGTCCTTGCAGGCGAGCTCCATGGTGAAGCCGACGTTGTAGGAGCCGTTGAGGACGAGCTGCGATTCGGTCTCGTGCACGAAGCTGTTGCCCGAGCTCGCCTTGATCACCGCGTAGGCCTGGGCGAGGTCGAGCCCGCCGCGCTTGGCCAGCATCAGCGCCTCGCCCGCCGCGACAAGGTGGACGAACGCCAGCATGTGGGTGATGACCTTCATCACCGAGGCCGAGCCCAGCGGCCCGACGTGGAAGAGCGGCCGTCCGATCGCCTCGAGCGCCGGGCGGTGGCGCTCAAACGCCTGAGCCTCGCCCCCGACGATCACGGCGACCGCGCCCGACGACGCCTTGTGGACGCCGCCCGTGACCGGAGCCTCCAGGGTGAAGACCCCCTGTTCGGCGGCGATCGCCGCAAGACGCTGGATCGATTCGGCGTCGACCGTGCTCGTCTCGATCCAGGTCGAGCCGGGCTTGAGGCCGGCGAGCAGGCCGTCGGCGCCGGTCAGCACCCGTTCGGAGACGGCCGGGGACGGCAGACAGGTGAAGACCGCGTCGACCCGCTCGGCCGCCGCGCGCGGGCTCGCCGCCCACGCGGCGCCCGCCTCGATCAGGGGCCTGGACGCCGCGGCGTCGAGGTCGTGGACCGTCAGGTCGAACCCGGCGCGGCGGAGATTTAGGGCAAGGGCGCCCCCGAGATTGCCGAGTCCGATGAACCCGTACCGCATCGTCACGCCTCCTACCCTTTCCGGCGCGGAGCATAAGCGCCCGGCGGCGGCCGGCAAGCGACGCGTCGTCGCGGCCAAACGCCTGTTTCGCCGCTCTGGCGCCAATGCGAAGGTTGCATTACATTGGGAATCTTGACGTTGCACGTCTATCGGGGATGCGGCCGTACTTTCGGGGGAGCCGAGTAAGTGGAGACGATCGCGGCCGTGGCGGCCAGGAAGTTGGGAAAGTTTCTCGCGGACGATTTTCGGGATATTTTCGGCCCCGCTCACGAGGAGAAAGCCGAACGTCTTGGGTCGCTGGCGCGAAGCGCCATCGAGGCCATCGCCAAGAGCGACGCGCTTTACCACAATTTCGAGCATACGATGCTGGTGACGTCGGTCGGCCGCGACATCCTGCGCGGTCGCCTTCTGTGGCAGCGGATCGAGGCGTCGGATTATCTGCACCTCATCTGCGCCTGCCTGCTGCACGACATCGGCTTCGTGCGCGGCGTGCTGAAAGGCGACACCTCAACCGAGTTCGTGGTCGACCAGAGCGGACGAAAGGTGACCTTGCCCCGCGGCGCGTCCGACGCCGCCCTGATGCCCTATCATGTCGACCGCTCAAAACTGTTCGTGTACGAGCGGCTCGGCAATTCCCCGGATCTCGATCCGGCGCGGGTCGCTGAGGCGATCGAGCTGACCCGCTTTCCGCCCTGCCTCGAGGGCCGCGAGAACGCCGATCTCGAGGCGCGGCTGGTGCTGGCGTCGGACCTGATCGGCCAGCTCGGCGACCCGCTCTATCCGAAGAAGGCTAACGCCCTGTTCGCCGAGTTCGAGGAGATCGGCCAGAATCGGCAGTTCGACTACGAAACTCCGGCCGACCTCGTGGACAGGTACCCCTCGTTCTTCTCGAACCTCGTCAAAGAACATATCGCGGAAGGGGTGAAGTACCTCACGGTCACCGCCTCGGGGCGGCAGTGGGTTTCGAACCTTCACAACCACGTCTGGTGCGCCGAACACAGCCAATGGATGATGGGGCCGCAGCACTGAGGGCCGGTGGCGAGGTCAGTCCGGCGCGTGGACCGGCGCGTCCCGCGGCATGAGATGGAGGTCCGTCCCCCGCCAGGGATGGGCGTTGGCGACCTCTTCGTCGAGTTCGACGCCGAGCCCCGGCTCGCTCGGCGGGATGACATACCCGTCCTCCCAGCGGATCGGCTTCTTCAGGATCTCGGCGTGAAAGCCGTCCCAGCGCTCGATGCTTTCGAGGATGAGGAAGTTCGGGCTGCAGGCCGCGAGCTGGATGTTGGCCGCCCCGACCACCGGGCCGCAATAGAGGTGCGGCGCAATCTGCGCGTAGTGCGCCTCGGCCATCGCGGCGATCTTCTTCGCCTCCAGGATTCCGCCAACCCGGCCGAGATTCGGCTGCAGGATCGAGGCGGCGCCGGTCTCTAGCACACGCGCGAATTCGTATTTGGTCGTGAGCCGCTCGCCAGTCGCGATCGGCATGCGGCATTGCGCGGCGACCCTCGCCATCTCCTCCGGCGCCTCCGGAGGGGTGGGCTCCTCGAACCAGAGCGGCTCGTAGGGCTCGATGCGGCTCGCCAGCCTCAGCGCGCCCGAGACCGTGAACTGCCCGTGGGTGCCGAACAAGAGGTCGCATCGAGTCCCGAGCGCCTCGCGCAGGGCCTTGCAGAAGGCTTCGCTGAGTTCCAGCCGCTCGAGGCTCGGCTGGCGCGGATCGAAGGCCGAGTACGGGCCGGCGGGATCGAACTTCACCGCGGTAAAGCCCTGCTTCAGATATTTCAACGCGCGGTCGGCCGCCGCCTGCGGCGTCGAGTAGATCGGGCTGTCGGAATAGGCGTGCGAGCCCGGCTCGTCCGGGTAAAGATAGGTGTAGCTGCGAAGCCGCTCGTGAACCTTGCCGCCGAGCAGGTCGTGCACGGGCTTGCCGACCGCCTTGCCGACGATGTCCCACAGCGCCATCTCGACGCCGCTGAGCACGCCCATCAGCGACGCGTCGGGCCGGCCGGTGTAGCCGCGGCTGTAAACGTTGCGCCACAAGGCCTCGATGCGGAACGGGTCGGCGCCGAGGACGTGGCGCTCGAACACGTCGCGGATCATGGCGACGACCGTTGCGGGCGAAAAGCTTGCCGCATAGACCTCGCCGACGCCCTCGACGCCGCAGGCGGTCCTGAGTTTGAGAAAGACGAAGTAGCGTCCGCCGAAAGCCGGCGGAGGATTGCCGACGACGAAGGTCTTAAGCTCGGCGATTTTCATGGCGCGCCTCCCCTCAGAACACGATGACGTTGCGCACCACCCCGCCGGAGCGCGAGGAGGCGAGGGCCTCGTTGATCCGGTCAAACGGATAGCGGCCGGAGATCAGTTCGTCGAGCTTCAGCCGTCCGTCGCGATAAAGCGCGACGACCTTCGGCACGTCGACGACCGGGCGCGCCGAGCCCATCTTCGAGCCCAGAATCTTCTGCCCGTCGGCTGCGAGCCACCCGGGGTCGATCGTCGCATGAACGCCCGAAGGCGGCATGCCGACCAGCACCGTCCCGCCGTTGCGCTTCATCAGCGACACGCCCTGTTCCGCCGCGCCCTTGACGCCTACGGTGACGAACACCCAGTCGGCCTTGCGGCCGTGGGTCAGCGCTTTCACGCCGTCCTCCACGTTTTCGGCTTTGGCGTTGATCGTATGCGTAGCGCCGAACGTCCGCGCGGCGGCGAGCTTGGCCGGCTCGACGTCGACGGCGATGATCGGATTGCAACCCGCGATCCGGGCGCCTTGCACGGAATTCAGGCCCACCCCGCCGCAACCGATGATCACCGCGCTCGAACCCGGCTTTACGTCTGCGGTGTTCACCACCGCGCCGAGGCCGGTCAGCACGCCGCAGGCGATCAGCGACGCGACGTCGAGTTTCATGTCCTTCGGGATCGCCACCGCCTGGGAGGCGTCGACGACCATGCGTTCGGCGAAGGCGCCGGTGCGAAGCCCGTGGACGAGCGGCGCGCCCTCGGCGTCGCGAAGCGGGGTCTGGCGGTCGAGCGGGAACACCTCCTCGCAGAATACCGGCGCCCCTTCGGCGCAGGCGGGGCAGAAGCCGCAGTTTCGGATCAGCGTGGCGACGACATGGTCGCCGGGCTTCATGCGCGTCACGCCGGGTCCGACCGCCTCGACCACGCCGGCCGCCTCGTGCCCGTAGACCGCGGGAAGGTCGCCGCCCCAGGCGCCGTCGATATAGAAGATGTCGCTGTGACAGATGGCGAAAGCCGCGGTCCGGATCATCACTTCGCCCGCGCCCGGCGCGGCGATCTCGATGGTCTCGATCGTCAGAGGCGCCCCGAACGCGCGGCAGACGGCGGCTCTGGTTTTCATCGAATTCCCCGGAGAGTCGTTGGCGAACCGGGCGGGAAGGTTTCGTGCGCCGCGCCCGTGTTCAAGCGCAGTCTTGATGCAGGGGGTATGCCTTTTTCAGGGGCGCGGTCGCCGCCGTCCTCGACGCCGATGGGTCTTCCGGGTCACGACCCGCCATATGCAACGCCGTCGCCTTTCCGAGAGGGCCCCGCCAACGCGCCTCCGATGCACCGCGCCCCCGCATCCCGTGATCCGCCTCATCAGAACACGATACCCGACTTTCTGTTTTTCCGCAGGAACTCGTGGCTCGTAGAGACTTGCAAACACTCTCTCAAACCCCTCTTGCGCGGCCGTGCGAAACCCGCTATGAGACCCGGCCGGGGTTGACGGCGCGATGCGACCCCGAATGATCATACATGGCTACCGCCCTGTTTGGGTTTCGTCTCCCATGAGGCAGGCTTGAAGAGAGGCGGCGGATGGGCCGGAGGACGGAAGGGCAAGCCCTT
>NZ_JBKQOT010000442.1:0-3684 GCF_052145395.1 Roseiarcus sp. | reverse complement strand
ATCGACGAAGGGCTTGAGCTTCGAGATCTTCAAATTGCGCAAGAAAGGCGCGACGGCCGCTCGCCCGCCTTGATCGATCGAGACCGCGACCACCTCGAGCGGAATTTCGCGTCCAGCCTGCCGAAGCCGTTCGGGCATCGGCAATTCCCGCCGGCACGGCGGACACCAGGTGGCCCAGAAGCTCATCAGCACGAGGCCGCCCTGAAAATCGCCGAGCCTCATGGCTCGCCCATCAAGGCGTTCGAGCGTCAATTCGGGAAGCGGCGTGGCGGGCTCGAGACGAACGAATTGAGACGAAGCCGAGCGAAAAGTCGAAGCGCAGCCCGTCCCGAGTTCCTGGGCCCTGGCGATCGACCCGCCGAGCGCGGCCAACGCTCCTGATATGAACGCGCGGCGCGAAAAGGGAGTCATTCCGGTCGGGCGATCAATTGATGATGCGCGTCGACGCCGATCTGCCCGCGCTCGGCGCCGTGGGTCTTGCCGTCGCTGTGATAGACGAGCAGGGCGGCATTGGCGTGCGTCGGCATGTGCGTAAGCTTCATCGTCACCTTGGCGCTCCCGTCCGCGGCGGCGACGAAACTGTTGGTCGCGCCGTCGCCGTCCATCGGGGTGAAGCCGATCGGCTTCTGGTCGAAGTGGTTCTCGAACAGGCTGTATTGGCCGCCCGGCGCGAGGCCCGCGAATGTCGCCGAGAGGACGGGCGCGCCGCTCTTGTCAGACACCTCAACCGAACCGGTGGCCCCCAGCCATTGTCCGAGATCGAATCCGAGCGGTTTGCCGTTCGCGTTGAAGACCTTTACCGACTTCGCATCCTGTTCGATCAACGCCGGACGAAATCCGGCGACGTGCTTGATGCCTTGCGGGCCGACCGCTTCGCCGGCCGCAGGGTCCTGCACGAAGGCCTGCGGATCGAGCGGTTTGGGCTGTTTGGTCTCGGAACAAAAGAAGGCGGCGTGGGTCGTGAAGTTCAGCTTTAGCGTTTCTGTTGCGAGAACGGGGCCGCCAGAAACAAAGATCCACGCGCTGGTCGCCAGCGCGAGCATCGCGATATTTCCGATTCGAGACGTTTTCATCGCTCAATCTCCGTGCGTTTCATTTGCGGTCGCGCCAATGGCGCCGTCGTAACGGGAATCCGACGCCGCATGCATGCGGCTGTCCTCTTTCAGTCGACGCATGCGTCCGTCGCCTGCCGAGCCCGAGCGTCGCTCGAGAATCCGATCCAAATCGATTCGAACTTCTGAGAGAACTTCGAGCGCAGAATCGTCGAACACGCCCGGTCCCCGACGCGCGCGATCCAAAAGGACCGCGTCCCTCGTTTGCATGATCCGCTCCATCTCCGGGCGGCAAAGGCAGACGAGAGCGAGCGTCAGCCGGTCCACTTCGGCATTTCCCGTCTCGAGGCGTATCGCCGACAGCAACCGCAATGTGGCTTCCGCGCTGAATAACATATCGCCGGTGACCCAGCGGTTCACGGTGAACAGGTTGCTGGGAACGCCTTTCGCGTTGAAGCCGATGCACAGCAGATGTCGGGTCCGAGCGCGCAGGCCCGGAACGCCAAGGCGTTCGCGCCACCGCCGTTCCGCCGCGAAATACACCTTGCCGCGCCATGCCGCTTGTCTGGCGAACAGGTGGATGTGCCCGTGCTCCTCCGAACCCGGACGGTCGTCCGCGCTGTGGGAATGATAGAACCACTGGTAGCCGCTCGCTGCGTCACGGGCGTCGTCCGCCGGATAGTGCGCCCAGGCTTGAGGCGCAGAGTCGCCGATAACGCCGGCGAGCAAGTGTCGGCCCGACGCGGCCAGTCGCGCGTAGACGTCGATGATTTGCGCGGCAGGGTCCCGAGCCGGAGCTTGCGCCGCCGGCCTGGGATGTCGCTGCAACTTCAGCCCTTCGGCGCGCATTTGGGAGCGCACTTGGGCGCACATTTCGGCGCGCACTTGGCCATCGGCATGGCGTTATGCTTGCGATGATGGACATAGTGCTTGTGCGAGGCTTTCGGGGCGCACTTCTGCATCATCTTGGGGCTGCACTTGGCCGCGTCCGTGGGCGCGGTTTGCGCCGCCGCCGGCAGGGCGATCGTGGCGGCGGTCAGGGCGGCGATCGAATAGGCGAGAATTTTCGAGTTCATCAGCGTTACCTTTGGTTTCGTGGAAGTGGGTTGGAGGTGTGCGGCGATGTTTCGAGAAGGCCATGGCCGCCCGGACTAAGCAGATATTCGCGCACCAGCGCTCTGGCCCGGTGCAAGCGGCTCTTGATCGCCGCAGGCTCCTGGCACAGGACGCTCGCTATCTCCGCGATGGTCTGCTCCTCGAAATCGCGGAGCAAAATCACCTGCCGATAGTGCGCGGGCAGGGATTCCAACGCGAGCGACAGATCGAGGCGTAGGGTCATATCGGTCTTTTCGGCGAGGTAGCTTTCGACGCGCTCGTCTTCCAGCGATTCGTGTTGGAGCATCGCGCGCGAAAGCCTCTGGCATTCCCGGCGAACGATCGTGAACAGCCAGCCCGAAAACGCCGCCGCGGCCTTCAGCGCCGAGATCTTCTTTGCGAGGATCAACAGCGCCTCTTGCACCGCGTCGTCGATGTCACTGCTTTGGCAGTGCTTGCGGGCATATCGCCGAGCGTCAGTCTGCGACGTCAGCAATAGGCGGTTCAGCGCGGCGCTATCGCCGAGTTGGGCCGCCTGGATCAGTTCATGCGTGGCAGGGCTTGTCATGGCCATCTCGAACTCTCTTCAAGGTCGTCCTCAATCTACGTGCCTACAACGAACGATCGCCAGTGTCCGTCCGCAGAAAGGACCAGCGGCCCCGAAGAGCGAGCCGAAACCCGAACTAACGGATCACTTGGCGCCAGATTGAAGGACGCCCTCACTGAGCAAGAGGGGCGAATTGGGTAAAGGGGTTCGCGCCCCAAAGAAAATACTTTCACCCGATTGGCTCCGCGTTGGCGCGCAGCCCACTCGGGATGGACCCGGCGGGAAGGCGGCGTCTCCACGCCGCGTGAGGACGAACGTTCGTGCGTCAGGCGACGGGGCGAGCCGAGGCTCACGTCTTCGCTAAGCCGCTCACCAATCCATGGCTGGCCGTCGCAGACGCCGTCGCTCGCTCGTCCGCCCATTGGACCCTGTGAAAGTCGAATCCGCGCTCGAGGGTTGGCTTCACGATCTGGAAATACGGCGACGCGTCGAAATCGCGCGGCGTGAACAGCGAGTGATGGCGAACCTGCCATTGCTCGCGCACGCAGTCCTCGCATTCGGGCAATTCGGCGATCGCGGGTTCGATGACCGGCAGGATCGGATAGCGGATCGATTGGAATGCTTCCACGATGAGCGTCGAACAAATGGCTCGGGTTGGGTCGCCGCCGCCGAGCGCGATCATCCGTCGCCGCCAGCGCGTCGGAACCGGCGGCGTCGGCAGAAGGTAACGCACCAGATCGACTACGTTCTTGAGGTCGTAGCTATGTCCGATGCGCTCGACGACAAAGCGGACGACCGTGGCGCGTTCAACCTGGTTGAGGCCGACCGGCCGGCAAATCCGCGTGTGCAGGCCGGAAAACTCGTCGAAGCCGATGGCCCGCACCCCCTCGACGAGGTCCGCCTCGACGAAGCAATGCTCTGGATTCGGCAAGTCGCCGTCAAAGCCGACAAAGAGGGCGGCGTGCGACCACGTGGACTGGGTCAGGTACT
>NZ_JBKQOT010000441.1:0-4927 GCF_052145395.1 Roseiarcus sp. | reverse complement strand
CGAGCTGGGGAAAGAGCGAGATGTAGAGCGCGACGTCGACGGGATCGCGGTTGGCGCGGAAGCGCCGGCGATAGACGTCGATGATGTAGCTCAGGCAATGGAAGGTGAAGCCGAGCACGATCCCGAGTCCGATCGCCATGTTCGAATAGCCGGCGAAATCGAAATAGATCTGGATCGTATAGGCCAGGAGGCCGATCCACGCCTCCGGCAGGGTGCGATGGGGAACGTGGTCGAAGGCGACCTGGGCGAGCGGCGCCACGACGTCGGCGACGAGCACCTTCTGCGCCAGCCCGATGATGAAGATGCGGGCGCCGACCGAGGCGCGCCCGAGCGTCTGCCGGCGCCTGTCGAGCTGGCGGGCCACGGTCTTGTATCGGACGATCGGGCCGGCGACGAGCTGGGGAAAGAGCGAGATGTAGAGCGCGACGTCGACGGGATCGCGGTTGGCGCGGAAGCGCCGGCGATAGACGTCGATGATGTAGCTCAGGCAGTGGAAGGTGAAGAACGAGATGCCGAGCGGCAGCTCGATGTTGGTGTGGCCGAAGTCGAGGCCGAGCGGCTTCAAGAGCGCCGCGAAATTGGCGGTGACGAAATTGGCGTATTTGAACACGCCGAGCGTCATGAGATTGACGACGACGGCGAAGGCGAGCGCCCAGTTGCGGTTTGCGCCGGCGTTGCGGTCGATCAGGATCGCGGCGACGTAGTTGAAGGCGATCGAAAACAGCAGGATCAGCAAAAAGCGCGGCTCGCCCCAGGCGTAGAAGACGAGCGAGAACAGGAGCGTGACCACGTTCTTGCCGACGACCGTGGGAGTCAGCACGTAGCAGGCGAGGAAGATCGGCAGGAAGTAGAACAGGAACGTGACTGAACTGAACACCATTACCGGTTCGCTTTCGCCTCGCTTGCCATCCCCCGCCTGCGGAAAGAGGGGCAGGGTCAATGCTCAATCGTCGGGTTCGCCCCTCATCCGGCCAGCTGACGCCGACCGCCTTCTCCCCGCGAGCGGGAAGAAGCGCCTGCCCGGCCTTTCGCCCATCGGGTTGACGCCTATAGCCTTCCCGGCCGCGGGCCGCAAAGAGTCCATGGGAATGGCGAAATTGGGACCGCTTCAGCGACGCGTTGGCGCGCCTTGATCCCAGCGAGCGGCCAACGCCTCGAGCCCGTGAAAATGGAAAGCATCGCGATATCTCGGCCGGTTGGCGAACCGCAGTCCCGGCAGGCGCTGGAACAGGATCGGCAGGGCGACCGCCATCTCGAGCCGCGCCAGCCGCGCGCCGATGCAGAAGTGGATGCCCGCGCCGAACGCGACGTGCGGATTGGGGTCGCGCCCGGGCTGAAAGGCGTCGGGGTCCGCAAAGCGCGCGACGTCGCGGTTGGCGGCGCCGAGCAGGAGCCCGATCTTCTGCCCTTTCCGCAACCGCAGGCCGGAGAACTCGACGTCGTCCAGCGCATAGCGGGTGAAGAGGTGCAGAGGCGCGTCGAGCCGCAGCAGTTCCTCCACCGCCGCCTCTGTCGTCTTCGCGTCGGCGAAAATGTCCTGCGGATCGAGCCTGCGCTCCAGAATGGTCTTCGCCGCATTCCCGATCGCGTGAACCGTCGCCTCGTGGCCGGCGTTGAGCAGCAGAATGCAGGTCGTAACGAGTTCGTCCTCGCTGAGCTTTCCCTCCTCGCTTTCGGCCGCGAGTAGCTGGCTGATGAGGTCGTCCCTGAGATCGGCGCGGCGGGCCCGGGCGTAGCCGCGCATAAAGTCGGCGAATTCCCGCGCGGCGTTGGCGGCGATGTCCTCGACCGCGCGCGTCACGCCGAACTGGTACATCGCCATCATCCGATGCGACCAGTCGAGCAGTTGCGGACCGATCTCTCGCGGCGCGCCGAGCAGGTCCATGATCACGGCGACCGGAATCGGCGTCGCGAAAGCCTCGATCAGATCCGCCTCCCCGTCGCGCGCGAAAGCGTCGATCCGCTGGTGGGCGAGCGCGGCGATGCGGGGCGCGAGCTTCTCCACCTGGCGCGAGACGAAGGCGCGGTTGACGAGGTTTCTCAGGCGCGTGTGCTCGGGCGGCTCCATCTCCAGGAGCGACTGGCGCTCGAGCGCGTCGAACGGCGCAAGGTGCGGCTTGGGCGCGGGCCAGCCAAGCTCGTCGCGGCTCATGACATGGAGGATCTGCCGGCCGAAACGCTTGTCGCGCAGCAGCGCCGAGACGTCGGCGTGCGCGGCGAAGCACCAGAAGCCGTAGTCCTCCCAGAAGAACGTCGGCGCGGCGGCCCGGATCGCGGCGTAGGCCCGGTACGGGTCATCGAAGAAAGCAGGATCGCGTGGGTCGAGACGGACGCGCCGCCCTGCCGCGTCGAGGGTCAGGGTCATCGCGCAAAACTAGCCGAGCGGATAGGCCGCCTCAACCACATAGGGGCCGCCGCCGTGAGCCGCCACCAGGCTGGCCGGGGACGTCGACCGGCAATTCTGCGCGAGCAACAGACGAGGCATCGCGCCGCTCCCGAGCGATTCCGGCAAAGATACCCGCCGAATCGGTCAGGGTCACTGCCTCCGCGGTCCGATGGCGGCGTGATGGATGGATAAGGACCAGTTGGGGCCGTGGAGCGGCTCGCAGAAACCTCGTCCGTCTTGGAGCTGCGCATCAGGCCTGCCGGCGGGCGCGCAAGGAGCGGAAGTCGGATACGCGGACCGCGACCGGTAATGAGCGCGATTCTGGGCTATGGCTGTCTTACGCGGTCAGTCAGCGAGCCCCATCACGAATGCCAAAGCGACATTGAGACGTCCGATATCGCCGTCGTCCAGGCGGCCGATCGGCTGCCCGATCCGCGTCCGCCGGAACGTCACGGGTTAGTCGGCCATGATTTGCGAGCGGGCCCGCAAACCATTTTCCTTGCTCGGCTGGATCGTAACGCGAAAATCCGGCGCCTCGGCGATTTCCGACTTCATCTGACAAACCACAACTGATGCATGGGTCTCTGGAAACGCGTCGGTCTGGACGATCACCGCCGGCCGCGGTTTGCCGTAGTCGCCCGCCGCCGCAACGATGACGACGTCACCGCGTTTCATCGCCAATTAGGCGCTCGGGCGTGTCCAACTCCGAGACCGATTCGATCCAAGCTAACGCATCGTCTTCGCCGCCTTGAGGCAGGTGAGCAACCTGAGCGGCCACGCGCAGGCGGACCGATTGCAAACGCGGATCGGGCACAACAAGGCGCAGTTCGCGCAGACCCCGCATGCGCCGTCGCACGCGCATCTTCGTCATTCGCTCGGCCGGCGCCGCCATCTCCGATTTCTCCTTCGGATTTCGCGCCGACAGCGTAACGCGTTACAGTCCTGAGCACAACGGGCAAGCGCCTGTGGTTTTTCGCCGTCATCGCATGGCGGGCGTGATGCCGCGAGGCTATCCGAGCGGATAGGCCGCCTCAACGACATAGGGGCCGCCGCCGGTGCTCTCACGGGACGAATAGAGCACGAAGCGTTCGGCGGTGAAGCCTTCGACCATGAGCGCGCCGCGCGAGGCGAGATAGTCGGCGACGGCATGCGTTCTGACGCGGCGCAGGCGCGCGAGCGTCACGTGCGGCGTGTACTTGCGTGTCTCCGGCGGCAGGCCGATGCGCCGCATGCGACGCTCCTGTTCGGACTGAAGCTCGACGAGTTCCGGGTCCGGCCGGATCCGCGCGACGAGCGCGCGCGGCTTGTCGCCGCCGAACCAGGAGAGCCCGTCGAAGCGAACGATCACCGGCGGCCGGCGGATCTCGTCCAGAATCTCGGCGATGTCGAGGGCGACGTCGTGGCCGACATCGCCGACGAAGCGCAAGGTGATGTGGTAGTCGGCGGGCTCCATCCAGCGCGCGCCGTGCACGCCGCCACGGGCGAGCGCCACCTGCGCGGCGATCGCCTCCGGCAGCTCCAATCCGGTGAACAGGCGAGGCATCGATCGGTCTCCGCAGACGTCCCGCCGAGGATAATCTGCGAATCAGCTTCGGTCACACGCCCGATCGAGGCCGAGCGCGTGTTCAGCGCCCCGTGGCGTCGGCGCTGCGCGTCGCTTCGAAAAGAAACCAGGTTCGCCGCTCGGTCTCGTCGATCCAGACTTCGAGCAGGCTCGCCGAAGCGACGTCGCCGTTGTCGTCGCAGAGCCCGTGCGCCTTGCGCTGCGCGGCGGCGAAAGACTTGTTGTCCTGCTCGAGCTCGCGCAGCATGTCGAGCGGGGCGACGAGGGCTTCGTCGTTGTCCTTGATCGACTGAAGCTTGGCGATGTGTCCGATCGACCGCAGCGTGGTCTGCCCAAGCTTGCGCACCCGTTCCGCCAACGGGTCGATCATGGCGTCAATCTGGTCGCCGTGCTCGTCGAGCAGCAGGTGATAGTCGCGGAAATGCGGCCCGCTCACGTGCCAGTGGAAGTTCTTGGTCTTCAGATAGAGCGCGAAGGCGTCGGCGGCGAGCCCGTTCAAGGCGGCCGCAATCGCCTTGACCCCGTTTTCGGTGAGGTCGGTCGGCGTCGCGAGCGCGGCCCGGCCCTCGCCGTTGCCGGATTTTTCCGTTCTGTTCATGCGCGTTCCCTCGTTGAGCAAAGCCGGTAGCGCGGCGGGACGATAACGCGGTCGGCGCCGCAAAGGTCCGGCGATGACGGAGGATGCTAACAGAATCGCGCCGAAATCAGGCGCCGCGGCGGCCAAGAGCCGCAGCAGGATGGAGTCGCGCGCCGAAGCCCTTATTACTGGCGAAAATCGAACGCTTGGCGACGACTGCAATGGCTGGAGTGCGCAAACGGCGGGCGTTCGCGGGCGGACTGGTGAACGGACCTGCTTCATCTCGCCGTGGCGCAATCTGTCAGGAGCGAGCTCCTTCCCGCACGGTGGAACTTCTCGCGGCGATCGACTACCATCGAGCGGTCGGCGGCTGTCAGCGCCTCTTTCGGGGCGTCTGCGA
>NZ_JBKQOT010000440.1:0-4263 GCF_052145395.1 Roseiarcus sp. | reverse complement strand
CCGGTCGGCGCAGGCTGAGTGTCCCTCTTCGGCCGGATCGCGCGCCAGGCGGCGGATCTCCCGGCCTGTCTTCTCTCAAATCCGGAGGATTCACTACGTCGGTTGCTGCCGCTCCCTCGCTTCCGCCTGCGACTTCTACGGCCGCCACCGCCAGCCCCGCGCAGGCCGCGGATTACGACTACAAGGCTGCGAACGCCAGGAGCGCGCAGACCATGGACAGCGATGGCGACGACAAGCCGCTGGCGAGTTCGGCGGCAGCGCAGAGTTCGCCGGCCGTTAAGGCGTCGCTGACCTCGCTCAAGGTCGGCGGCTAGTCCGAGAATCGACGCCGCGCGGCCGCTGTCTGTTATGCGCCGCGCTGCGTCCGTCCCGAACATTGGCGATCGGTAATCCGAACACCGCAAATCTGGCGCGTTGGGGCGCGATTTCGACCGGCGACGTGAAGGGACAGGCGCTTTGCCTGTGCCTCGCAAGAGTCGAAACTCGGAGACCCTGATGAAGCTGTTCAGCGCCTTGACCATTCTCGCTGTCGCCGCCGCCGGCCCTGCCTTCGCCGAAGGCAAGTGCGCGACCGGGCCGAAATCGAAGTGGCAGCCGAAATCGGCCCTCGAGACCCAGTTGCAAGCCGACGGCTTCAAGGTGCGCCAGATCAAGGTCGAGGGCGGCTGCTACGAAGTCTACGCCACCGACAAGGACGGCAAGCGCGCCAATATGGCCTACAACGCCGAGACGCTCGAGAAGCTCGACAACGCCGAGGCCGGCGAGAACTGAGGTTCGCCAACGGGCGCACGGCTCATGGTCCGCGTCTGGGATCCTGTCGTTCGGGTCTTTCACTGGTCGTTGGCCGCGAGCTTCGCGGTTGCCTGGGCAAGTTCCGAAAACTGGGAGGGCGTGCACGAGGCCGCCCCGGCTATGTCGCCGGCGGCCTCGTGCTGCTTCGCATCCTGTGGGGCTTCGTCGGCCCGCGCTACGCGCGCTTTGCGCAGTTCGTGCGGCGGCCCGGAACGGTGCTCGACTATCTTGGCGCGATGGGGAACGGGTCCGAGCGCCGCTATGTCGGCCACAACCCGGCAGGCGGGGCGATGGTCGTCGTCCTGCTTGTGGCGATGGCTGCGGCGGCCGTCGGCGGCTGGCTCCTGACGACCGACGCATTTTGGGGCTCGCCCGTCATGCAGCACGGCCATTCTCTGCTCGCCCATGGCGTGCTCGCGCTGGTGGTCCTTCATCTTGGTGGCGTGACGCTCGGGAGCCTGCGTCACCACGAAAATCTAGTCGGGGCGATGGTCGTCGCGTGAAGCGCCCGGCTGAACCGGGCGACGTCGCGTGACGGTTTCGGAGACCACGATGAAGGCGGAAACACAGGAACTCGGCGCGCCGTTCTTCTTCGCGACCGGGGAGGCGCCGACGGTATCGGCGATCGACGACGACATCTATCTGACCGTGACGGCGGCCGTACCCGACTTTCCGAACGCGGTCGAGACGATCGACATCATCCTGTCGGTCGACTACGCCAAGACGGTCATCGCGCAGCTTTCGACTGCGGTCATCGCCGCGCGGCGCAAGGAAGACGTGGGCTGAGGACGCCGCATCGAGGTCAGTCTTCTTTCAGGGCGGTCGCGAGCGTCACCCTGAGGCCGGGACCGTTGTCCGAGGCCGTGTATGCGAGCCCGTGCAACTCGGCGATCGCGGCGACAAGCGCAGGCCCAAGCCCGGTTCCCGGCGCTTCGCGCGCCCGATCGGTGCGATAGAAGCGCTGGAAGATCGCGGTCAACTCGCCGGTCCCGACTCCTGCTCCGTCGTCGGCGATCGACAGCGCGACACCGGTTTCCGCTCTCGAACCCGTCGCCTCGATCCGGACGCCCGGCTGGTTGTGCCGCAGCGCATTGTCGATGAGGTTTGCGATCATCTGGACGAGCAGCTCCCTGTCGCCCAGGATCGGCAGCGGCGTCTCGAAGCGCGCGACAAGCGCCTTGCCCTCTTCCGCGGCCGCCGGCTCGAAGGCGTCAACGACCTCACGCGCGATATCGGCGAGATCGAGCGTCCGAAAGGCGGCGCGCCGAGCGCCGGCCTCGATCTGGCCGATCCGCAACAAGGCGTTGAAGGTTTCGAGAACGCCTTCGAGGTCCGCGATGGTCGCGTCGATCGCCTCCTGGGCGCCGTCCGTCGAGGGATCGCGGTGGGCCGCTTCGAGGCGACGAAGCATGCTGGCCAGCGGTTTGCGCAGGTCGTGGGCGATATCGGCGCTGACCTGCTTGTTCGCCTGCAGAAGCTTCGCGATCCGGTCGAACAGCCGGTTGAAGGTGCGCGCCAGCGCGGTCAGGTCGTCGTCGGTGCGGCTGATTGGAATCCTTCCGCTCCAGTCGCCCTCCATCAGGCGGCGCGCGGTCTGCCGCATCGAATCGATCCGGCCAAGGAACTGGGCGCTGAGCCAGAGGCCGCCGACGGTTCCGAGCGCGAGTGTGGCCGCGACCGCCCAGGCGAAGGCCGTCAGCACCCCGGCCAGGATGTCGTCGGAACGACGGCGCTCGTCGCCGACAAGCAGGGTCGAGCCGTCAGCGAGGCGCGTGACGAGCGACCGGAAGATCTCGGGCTTGGACTCCTGGGGCTCGTCACTCGGGTCTTCCTGCGCCTCGATCCAACCATTTGCGCCGGCGCCGGAGGGCGGAACGCGCAGGTCGCCGGCGATCGAATTGCCGTCGCGACCGATGAGGCCATAGGCGAAGCCGGCGCCGCTCGATCCGCGCGCCTCGATGATCGCGGCGAGCTTGTCGCGCCCGTCGTTGACGAACGCGCTCTTCAGCGCGTCGGTCTCCTCGACGATCCGGTCGTCGAAATCGGTCAGAATCTCATTGCGAACCGATAGATAGACGAACGCGCCGAGCGCCAGCGCCGACGTTGTGAACAGCGCCAGATAAAGAGCGGCCAGCCGGAAGCTGGCGGTCCTAAGCAGCCGAATTCGGGCCACGCAACGTGTATCCGGCGCCGCGCACGGTCTGAATCAGCGAAGGGCCGCCGCGATCGATCTTGCTCCGCAGGCGACTGATGTGGGTCTCGACAATGTTGGTTTTCGGATCGAAGTGGAACTCCCAGACTTTTTCGAGCAGCATCTTTCGGGTGACGAGCCGACCCTCGCTGCGTATCAGACATTCGAGCAGGCGGAACTCGCGTGGCTGGAGCTCGATCGCCTCGCCGCTTCGGCGCACCGTGCGGGCGACGAGGTCCATTTCGAGATCGCCGGCTTCGAGGACGGTCTGCGACGCGCCGAGGGTCGGACGGCGCGCCAGCGCCGTCAGGCGCGCCATCAGTTCCTCGAAGGCGAAGGGTTTGACGAGATAGTCGTCGCCGCCGGCCTCGAGCCCATCGACCCGGTCGTCGATCCCGGAAAGATTGGTCAAGAACAGCACCGGCGTCGAGACGCCGTCCTTGCGCATCAACGCGACGACGCCGAGGCCGTCGAGTTGCGGCAACATGCGGTCGAGCACAATGACGTCGAAGCGATCGGCGGTTGCGCGCTCATAGCCTTCCCGCCCATCCCGCGCCAGCGTCGGCTCATGGCCCCGAGCGAAAAGTCCAGCCGCGATGAACCTAGCGGTTCCCTCGTCGTCTTCGACAACCAGAATCTTCATCCGGCCGAATTAGCAGAATGCCGGAACGACAAGAAGCCCGGCGAGGTCAGGCAGTTTTCGGCAACCAGATGCGGCAGCCGCAATCCGAGCTGATTGGCCCCGAGACCGCGATGCAACACGACGGCTTCACAAACAGCTTGCACGCGTCGCAACGATGTTCGGCAAGGGCGACGGTCTGGTAGTGGACGCTGTCCTTGGACACCTTAACCGGCGACATCTCGAGCGCCTTCGCGCCCGTCGCCAACACGCCAGCCCCGCCTGCTACGCAGCCGAGTAAGACCGTGCGTCGCGAGATCCCGTCGGAATGGACAAAGCTGCTCATGGCGATGTTCCTCTCGCGTCACCCGTTCCCAGGTTGGGCTTAATTCAACGCATTGATTCAGATCAACCCGACAACGAATGCGCCGGATGAACATATTCGTCCGAGACGCAACAGCTTCGGTCGCGTTAAATCGTAAGCGCTCAGCAAGCGTAACAAGGATGGGTCGCGCCCCTCATGTATCCCCTCATTTTCACGCGATGCCGAACGCCTGGGAGAAGGATCGGTTTTGGCGCAGGAGTTCTAGCAGGACGTGGCCGATCAGACGCCCGGCCACCAGACCCAGTTGCCGGCGATCTACGGGATCGCGCGCAATTT
>NZ_JBKQOT010000439.1:0-4791 GCF_052145395.1 Roseiarcus sp. | reverse complement strand
CGCCGGTCGCGAGGTTGTCGTCGTCGAAGCCGAAGACGCGATCGGAACGGGGGTGAGTTCGCGCAACAGTGAGGTCATCCACGCCGGCATCTATTACCCGACAGGCCTGACGAAGACGCGGCTGTGCGTCGAGGGCAAGGCGATGCTCTACCGGTTCTGCCGCGACTACGGCGTGCCGCACCGGCGCTGTGGCAAGCTGATCGTCGCCGCCAGGGAGAGCGAGGTCGAAATGCTGGCGGCGCTCGAAGCCCGGGCGAAGGCGAACGGCATTGACGATCTCGTTTGGCTCACCGGCGCAGAGGCCTGCGCGCTCGAGCCGGCGCTTCGGTCGAGCCGCGCACTGCTGTCGCCCTCGACCGGCGTCGTCGACAGTCACGCGCTCATGCTGGCGCTGCGCGGCGACGCCGAGGCGCACGGAGCGATGATCGCACTCGCATCGCCGGTTGTCGCCGGGCGAGCGCAAGGCGACACGGTGACGATTGAAATCGGGGGCGCGGAGCCGATGCGGCTTGCCGCGAGCCTCGTCGTCAACGCGGCGGGCCTCGGCGCGCAGAAGGTCGCCCGCGCCATCCAAGGGATGCCGGCCGACAAGATTCCCCCGCTGCACCTCGCCAAGGGCAACTACTTCTCGCTGAGCGTCCGCTCGCCATTTTCCCGCTTAGTCTACCCGATGCCGGCCACAGGCGGCCTCGGCGTCCATCTCACGCTCGACCTCGCGGGGCAGGCGCGCTTCGGGCCGGACGTCGAATGGATCGATTCGGTCGACTACGCCGTCGACCCGAGGCGCGCAGAGTCCTTTTACGCGGCGATCAGGACCTACTGGCCGGAGCTGCCGGACAACGCGCTGCAACCCGCCTATTCCGGCATTCGCCCGAAGATCGCGCGCCCTGGCGGGTCCGACACCGACTTTCTGATCCAGACTGAGGATGACCACGGCGTCCGGGGACTCGTGAACCTGTTCGGCATCGAGTCTCCTGGCCTGACCGCGAGCCTTGCCATCGCCGAGGACATCGCGAAGACGCGTTAGGCGGGTCGCCCCGCGGGCAGTGGCGCCGGTGTGGCTTTCAAAGCGTGTCGGAGAACCAGTCGGTCGCAAGCGTCGCCGCCGTCTCCACCTTGGACGCGTCCGAATAAAGCGTCATGTGCGTGGTGTGCGGCAGAACGTGGAGCTTCTTGCGCGGGCTCGGGACCGCGTTGAAGGCGCTGATTTCGAGATCCCAAAGCGTCAGGTCGTCACCTTCGGCGACGATCATGAAGGTCGGCGTGTTGTAAATCCGCTTCACGAACGGGCCGACGTCATAGGTCATGAGGAGATCGACCGACTCGACCGTGCTCCGGTTTTCGTAGAGCGGAGCCTCCTTGGCCTTGATCGCCATGAAGGTTTGGACGGTCTCGGGGAATGGCCAGGCGGAGACCTCGGCCTCCGAATTCTCCGTGGCATGCGGCAGGTAGAGGCGCTCAGCCGGGCGCTCGTAGCGAAGCTTGCGATCCTCGAGAACGAGATTCCACAGTCGCCGAAACTCTATGGTGCCGTGAGCGCGGCGCATGTTCTCGTAGCCGTCGATGACTGGGATCTGACTGACGATCGACTTCACGCGCGGGTCGATCGCGGCGAGGATCAGCGCATGGCCGCCGGAATAGGAAATGCCCCAAACGCCGATCCGTTTCGGATCGACGGCCTCGTGCCGTTCAAGAAAGGAGATCGCGTTCTGGTAGTCTCGAATTTGCGCCCAAGGATCGAGATGCTGTCGGTTGTCGCCGTCACTGACGCCAAGGTTGCGATAGTCGAAGATCATGGCGTTGATCCCAGCGGCGGCGAAAGCCTTCGCGTAGGTTGGCATCACGATCTCGCGCACGTAGCACCAGCCTCCAGCGAGCGCGACCGTCGGACGGCGACCGCCGCCCTCGGCCCGATAGAGCCAAGCGCGAACCGTGGCGCCCTCAGACTGAAAATCGACGTCAAGCCTTTCCATTCCGACCTCCCATGACCTGTTGAGAGCGGTCGGGCTTAATCTTCAGGCTCCCGCTCTTCTTTCTTGTCCTATTCCGTGCTCGCAGGCTTGACGCTTCAACTCTTTGCTCACCGCCTAGAATTGACTCAGCGGTCTTTCGGAGACCAAAGGGCTCCAGGCTTCTCATGCAGCACGGCCATACCGGCCGGATAACTGACCAATTCGAGCTGCATGCCCCAGGGGGACAGGAAGTAGACCCAGGTCAGCCCCTTCGACGGCCCAGACTCCATGGTCGTCGGTTCCCCCTGGACGGTGATTCCCTGCGCCTTCAGGTAAACAACCGCGGCGTTCATGTCCTCGACGTAGAAGGCCAGGTGGTGTCCGCCGACATCGCTATTGCGCGGGGGCGTGACGCCCGCCCCCTCGAGCTCGTACTCGAACACCTCGAAGGAAGGGCCCGTCTTGCAGCGGAACATGCGGAGCTTCCGGATGACGGCGCGCGGATCAACCCCGAGATGCACCTGCATCCAGTCGTCGTCCGACTGGAACGGCCCGATCTCGTAGACCGGCGAACAGCCGATCACGTCGACGAAAAAGCGGGTCGCCGCTTCGAGGTCGGGCACGGTGAAGCCCACGTGATCCGTGCCCGCGAGCCCCGGGAGACCGTCGCTCACCGTTTCGACGCCGAGTCGGAAATCATCGTCATGAGTCGTATCTTCTGAACCTCGAAAACCTTGTCCCTGACCTCGGCGAACTTTTTCAGGTGCGGCAGTTCCATGTGCTTGTCCCACTCGGCCCGGTTCTTCCAGTTTTCGTAGTAGGTGAACTCGGCCGGGTCTTCGTTGTCCTGGTGCAACCAGTATTCGAGGACTCCTGGCTCGGCGCGGGTCGGCGCGATCAGCCCCAGAAGGAACGTCTTGGTCTCCTCGATCTGCCCGTTGAGGGCGCGCAGATGCGCAACGACGGTCAGCTGATCGGACATTTCACCTCTCCTTTTCCTCTCTTCCCACGACACGCTATTTGCAGTTCTTACGCGCGGCCGCGTCCGCGAACGCCCGAGTAAATTAGCGCGGCAATCAGGATGAGCGCGCCCTGAAAGACATATTGGTAGGTTTGGGACAGCCCCAGGAACGCGACGGCGCTGAGCACTTCCGTCAGAAGCAGCGCGCCGACGGCGGTTCCGACGAACGTTCCCCGTCCGCCGCGCAGGCTCGTGCCGCCGAGAACCACAGCGGTGATGCTCGACAGGGTGTAGTTCACGCCTTGCCGAGGATCGCCGACGCCGATCTGGGCCATCAGCATCACGGCTCCAAGCGCGGCGAACAGCGATGAGCCGATGTAGCCGAGAATGACGATACGATCGATCGGCAGACCGATGCGTCGCGCGGACTCCTCGTCCGAGCCGACAGCACGGAGCTGCCAACCGGCCCGGGTGTTCCGCAGCGCGTACTCGCCAGCCACGACGAATGCCGCCAAGACGAGGAAAGCCACAGGGATTGGCCCGATCTGGTAGGTGATCGCCTGTGTCACGCCAGCGTTGATGTATCCGTCCGGGCCGTCGCGCAGTAAGAAGCTGCACCCCTGCAAACCAATATACATCGCAAGAGTCGCGGCGATCGGCGTGAAGTTCGCGAACCGGATCAGCGAGCCGTTGATCGCGCCCACCACGACCGCGCCCAAGAGCATCAACAGGAAGCCCGCCGCGATGGTCGTCAAGGACTGGCCGTCGTTGACGAAGAACGAGGCGACAACGACGAGGAAGCCCGCGAGCGGTCCGACCGAGAGATCGACGCCCGCGAGCAATAGCGCGATCGTCTGGCCCATGGCGACGAAGCCGAGCGCCGTCGCCAGCGTCAAGACGTTGTAAATGTTGAAGGACGAAAGGAAATTCGGGTTGTTGCTGTATCCGTAGAGCGCAAGCAGGATGGTGACGATCGCCAGCGGAACTGCGGGCGCGTTGTCCGCCTGAAGGAAGTGGCGCCAGCCGGTTCGCCCCGTCCCGCCTCCCGTTCCGACTCCGCCCGAGTCGGCGTGATGTTCGGCGCTGACGGCGGCCGAGACGATTTTGGCTTCGGCGACGTCGGCGCCGTTGAGCGTCTCGACGACGCGCCCTCTCGAAAGCACGATGACCTTGTCGCAAAGGCCTTCCAGCTCGGTGGCGTCGGAGCACTTCACGATGACCGGTTTGCCCGAGTCCGTGATCTCCCGCAGAATCCGATAGATTTCCGCGCGAGCGCCGACGTCGACCCCCTGGGTCGGCTCGTCGGCCACGATCAGACCCGGGTCCGAGAGCAACGCGCGCGCCAAGACGATTTTCTGCTGATTGCCGCCCGAGAGCGAGGTCACCTGCGACTCTATGCTCGTGGCCTTCACCGCCAGCGACCTGAACGCGCTCGTGACCTGATCGACCTCTCGCCGGCGGCTGACGACCCCGAGCGAAGCGAACGACCCGAGCGCCGACATCGACGCGTTTTCGCGAACTGTGAGGTCGCCGGCGAGTCCTTCGGACAGGCGATCCGAAGGCATGTAGGCGGCTTCGTAAATGAGCTCGTGGCTGCTCAGCGAGCGGCCGCCAAGCGAGATCGCGCCCTCGGAAGGCTGGAGGCCCGCAAGGGCGCGCATCAACTCGGACTGGCCGTTGCCCGCGACTCCGGCGACCCCGACGATCTGGCCGGGCGAGGCGTCGAAGCTCACGTCCTTGAATTTCCGACCGCTCAGGGAGCGGACGGAAAAGTTGACGTCCTTCGCGGCGGCGTTCGCCTTCGGCGGAAAGGTCGATCCGAGTTCGCGGCCGACGATCATGCTCAAAAGGGTCTCGTCGCTGACCTCAGCGACGAGC
>NZ_JBKQOT010000438.1:0-7516 GCF_052145395.1 Roseiarcus sp. | reverse complement strand
TCGTCCTTGCGAACCGCGGAAATGCCGGCCATCATCTCCTCGGCGAGCTTGTCCGAGCATTTCGCCCAGGCGTCGACGACCTTGTTGTATTTCTCGCCTTGCGTGATGAGGCCGTCGTTGTACTGCTGCTCGTATTCCTTCGCGAGCGACGTCGTCTCGGCGATGCGTTCCGGCTTGGTGTCCGGCACGACCATGTCGTCCTTGCCGAAAGAGATGCCGGCCTTGAACGCCTCGCGGAAGCCAAGCGCCATGATCCGGTCACAGAAGATGACCGTCTCCTTCTGACCGCAGTTGCGGTAGACGATGTCGATCATGTTCGAGATTTCCTTCTTCGTCATCAGCTTGTTGACGACGTCGAAGGGGATCTTGGCGTGATTGGGCACCAGCTGTCCCAGGATCATTCGGCCGGGCGTCGTATCGAAGATCTTCGACACCCGCTCGCCGTTCTCGTCATAGGTCCAGGCGCGGCCCTTGATCCTTGTATGCAGTGTGATCGCCTCGGCGGCGATCGCATGCTCGATCTCGCCCATGTCGGCGTAGAAGCCGCGCACCGGGCGCTTCGTCTCCTTGTCCTCCTCGTACTGGCCCGGCTCGCCGTCGCGCATCAGCGACACGTAGTAGAGGCCGAGCACGATGTCCTGACTCGGCACGATGATCGGCTGGCCGTTGGCGGGGTGCAGGATGTTGTTGGTCGACATCATCAAGACGCGCGCCTCGAGCTGCGCTTCGAGCGACAGCGGCACGTGCACGGCCATCTGGTCGCCGTCGAAGTCGGCGTTGAACGCCGAGCAAACGAGCGGATGCAGCTGGATCGCCTTGCCCTCGATCAGGACCGGCTCGAACGCCTGAATGCCCAGGCGGTGCAGGGTCGGCGCGCGGTTCAGCATGACCGGGTGTTCGCGGATGACCTCGTCGAGGATGTCCCAAACCTCCGGCTTCTCCTTCTCGACCAGCTTCTTGGCCTGCTTGACGGTGGCCGACAGGCCCTTGGCGTCGAGGCGCGAGTAGATGAACGGCTTGAACAGTTCGAGCGCCATCTTCTTCGGCAGGCCGCATTGATGCAGCTTGAGCTCGGGACCGACGACGATCACCGAGCGGCCGGAATAGTCGACGCGCTTGCCGAGCAGGTTCTGGCGGAACCGGCCCTGCTTGCCCTTGAGCATGTCGGCGAGCGACTTCAGCGGACGCTTGTTGGCGCCGGTGATGACGCGGCCGCGCCGGCCGTTGTCGAACAGCGCGTCGACCGACTCCTGCAGCATGCGCTTTTCATTGCGGATGATGATATCGGGCGCGCGCAGCTCCATCAGCCGCTTCAAACGGTTGTTGCGGTTGATGACGCGGCGGTAGAGGTCGTTGAGGTCGGATGTCGCGAAGCGGCCTCCGTCGAGCGGCACCAGCGGACGCAGGTCCGGCGGAATGACCGGGATCTCGGTCAGGATCATCCACTCCGGCTTGTTGCCCGAATGGATGAACGCCTCGATGATCTTCAGGCGCTTGGCGAGGCGCTTCGGCTTCAGCTCGCTCTTCGACTCGGCGATCTCGACCTTGAGGTCATCGGCGATCTTCTGAAGGTTCATGCCCTTCAGCATCTCGCGGATCGCCTCGGCGCCGATCATGGCGGTGAAGCTGTCCTGGCCGTACTCGTCGAGCGCGCGGAGAAAATCGTCCTCGCTGAGCAGCTGACGGTCTTTCAGCGGCGTCAGGCCCGGGTCGAGCACGATGTAGGACTCGAAGTAGAGGACGCGCTCGAGATCCTTCAGCGTCATGTCGAGCAGGAGCCCGATGCGCGAGGGCAGCGACTTCAAAAACCAGATGTGCGCGACGGGGGCCGCGAGCGAGATATGGCCCATGCGCTCGCGCCGGACGCGCGACAGCGTCACCTCGACGCCGCACTTCTCGCAGATGACGCCCTTGTACTTCATGCGCTTGTATTTGCCGCACAGGCACTCATAGTCCTTGATCGGGCCGAAGATGCGCGCGCAGAACAAACCGTCGCGCTCCGGCTTGAAGGTGCGGTAGTTGATCGTCTCCGGCTTTTTGATCTCGCCGAACGACCACGACAGGATCTTCTCGGGGCTCGCGATGGCGATCTGAATCTGGTCGAACGCCTGCGGGGCGGCGACCGGGGCAAAGGGATTGGTGATTTCCTGGTTCATTCTCGTCTCCCGCGAGTCGGGCGCGGCCAGCGCCCGGACACGCATTCATGGAAGAAAGTCGCGGCGCGGCCGCCGCGAGGCAATTCCTTGCGGAGCGCTGCGTCCGCCGCCAACGACGGACGCCGCGCGCTTTATTCGGCGGCCTCCGCCGGCGGCGTCTCGTCCGGCGCGCGCTTGAGCGACGCCAGTTCGACGTTGAGGCCGAGCGACCGCATTTCCTTGACCAGCACGTTGAAGCTTTCCGGGATGCCCGATTCGAACGTGTCGTCGCCGCGCACGATCGCCTCGTACACCTTGGTGCGGCCCGCGACGTCGTCCGACTTCACGGTCAGCATCTCCTGCAGCGTGTAGGCGGCGCCATAGGCTTCCAGCGCCCAGACCTCCATTTCGCCGAAGCGCTGGCCGCCGAACTGCGCCTTGCCGCCCAGCGGCTGCTGGGTGACGAGGCTGTAGGGGCCGATCGAACGAGCGTGGATCTTGTCGTCGACGAGATGGTGCAGCTTCAGCATGTAGATGTAACCAACCGTCACCTTGCGGTCGAACGGATCGCCAGTCCGCCCGTCGAAGAGGGTCACCTGACCGGACGAGTCGAGACCCGCCTTTTTCAGCATCTCGACGATGTCCTTCTCGCGCGCGCCGTCGAATACGGGCGTCGCGATCGGCACGCCGCGGCGCAGGTTCTCGCCGAGCTCGGCGAGACTCTGATCGTCGAGCGCCTTGATCGTCTCGTCCTCGCCGTAGATCTCGTGCAGCTTGCCGCGCAGCGCCTGAGAGTCGTGCGATCGCAGATAGACGTCGACCGTCTCGCCGACCTGCCTGCCGAGGCCCGCGCAGGCCCATCCGAGGTGCGTCTCAAGGATCTGACCGACGTTCATGCGGCTGGGCACGCCGAGCGGGTTCAGCACGATGTCAACCGGCTGGCCGTCGGCGAGGAAGGGCATGTCCTCCTGCGGCACGATCCGCGAGACGACGCCCTTGTTGCCGTGGCGGCCCGCCATCTTGTCACCGGGCTGGATCTTGCGCTTCACCGCGATGAAGACCTTGGCCATCTTCATCACGCCGGGCGGCAGCTCGTCGCCGCGCTGCAGCTTCTCGACCTTGTCGAGGAAGCGGTTCTCCAGCGACTTCTTCGACTCGTCGTATTGCTTCCGCATGGCCTCGATTTCCGACATCGTCTGGTCGGACTCGAGCGCGAAGGCCCACCACTGCGAGCGCGGAACTTCTTCGAGGATCGGACGGGTCAGGATCTGATCCTTCTTGAACCCCTTCGGCCCGGAAAGCGCGTGCTTGCCTTCAAGCGTCTCGGCGAGACGCGCGTAGACGTTACGGTCGAGGATCGCCTGCTCGTCGTCGCGATCCTTAGCCAGCCGTTCGATCTCCTCGCGCTCGATCGCCTGGGCGCGCTCGTCCTTCTCCACGCCGTGGCGGTTGAACACGCGCACCTCGACGATCGTGCCCTGCACGCCCGGGGGCACGCGGAGCGAGGTGTCGCGGACGTCCGACGCCTTCTCGCCGAAGATGGCGCGCAAGAGCTTCTCTTCCGGCGTCATCGGGCTCTCGCCCTTCGGCGTGATTTTGCCGACGAGAATGTCGCCGGCCTGCACTTCCGCGCCGATGTAGACGATGCCCGCCTCATCGAGGTTCTTCAGCGCCTCTTCCGAGACATTCGGAATGTCGCGCGTGATTTCCTCGGGCCCGAGCTTGGTGTCGCGGGCCATCGCCTCGAACTCCTCGATGTGGATCGACGTGAACACGTCGTCCTTGACGATGCGTTCGGAGAGCAGGATCGAGTCCTCGAAGTTGTAGCCGTTCCACGGCATGAAGGCGACGAGGACGTTGCGGCCGAGCGCCAGGTCGCCGAGATCCGTCGAGGGACCATCGGCGATGATGTCGCCCACCTCGACCCGGTCGCCGACCTTGACCAACGGCTTCTGGTTGATGCAGGTCGACTGGTTCGAGCGCTGGAACTTCATCAGGCGGTAGATGTCGACGCCGGGCTTGGCCGCGTCGGTCTCCTCCGTCGCGCGCACGACGATGCGGGTCGAGTCGATCTGGTCGACAATGCCGGTGCGGCGCGCGGCGATCGCGGCGCCCGAATCGCGCGCGACGATCGCCTCCATGCCGGTGCCGACCAGCGGCGCATCGGAGCGCAGCAGCGGCACCGCCTGGCGTTGCATGTTCGATCCCATGAGCGCGCGGTTGGCGTCGTCGTTCTCGAGGAACGGGATCAGCGCCGCGGCGACCGAGACGAGCTGCTTCGGCGACACGTCCATGTAGTCGACATGGTCGGCCACGAGGAAGACGACGTCGCCGGCGCGCCGGCAGACGATCAGATCCTCGGTCAGGCGCCCGTCGGCGTCCATCGGCGTATCGGCCTGCGCAACCGAATATTTCTGCTCCTCCATCGCCGACATGTAGACGACTTCGTCGGTCACCTTGCCCTCGCGCACCTTGCGGTACGGGGCCTCGATGAAGCCGTACTTGTTCACCCGCGCGAAAGTCGCGAGCGAGTTGATCAGGCCGATGTTCGGGCCTTCCGGCGTCTCGATCGGGCAGATGCGGCCATAGTGGGTCGGATGCACGTCGCGGACCTCGAAGCCCGCGCGCTCGCGGGTGAGTCCGCCCGGACCGAGCGCCGACAGGCGGCGCTTGTGGGTGATCTCCGAGAGCGGGTTCGTCTGGTCCATGAACTGCGACAGCTGCGACGAGCCGAAGAATTCGCGCACCGCCGCCGCGGCCGGCTTCGCGTTGATCAGGTCCTGCGGCATGATCGTGTCGATCTCGACCGAGCTCATCCGCTCCTTGATCGCGCGCTCCATGCGTAAAAGGCCGATACGGTACTGGTTCTCCATGAGCTCGCCGACCGAGCGGACGCGCCGATTGCCGAGATGGTCGATGTCGTCGATGTCGCCGCGGCCGTCGCGCAGGTTCACCAGCGCCTTCACGACCGCGAGGATGTCCTCCTTGCGCAGCGTGCGCTGGGTGTCGGGCGCGTCGAGGTCGAGGCGCATGTTCATCTTGACGCGGCCGACGGCGGAGAGATCGTAGCGCTCGGAATCGAAGAATAGCGACTGGAACATCGCTTCGGCACTGTCGAGGGTCGGCGGCTCGCCCGGGCGCATCACGCGGTAGATGTCGAACAAAGCGTCCTCACGCGAGGCGTTCTTGTCGACCTTGAGGGTGTTGCGGATATACGGGCCCACGTTGACGTGGTCGATGTCGAGGATGGGCAGCTCGCTGAAGCCCACGTCGAGCAACTGGGCGAGCGACTTCTCCGTGATCTCATCGCCGGCCTCGGCGTAGATCTCGCCCGTCTCCGGGTTATAGAGATCCTCCGCGATGTACTGGCCGTAGAGGTCGGCGTCGGCCGCGTAGAGCGCCTTGAGACCCTTCTCGGCGAGCTGGCGCGCCGACCGCACGGTCAGCTTGCGGCCGGTCTCGAAGGCGAGCTCGCCGGTGTCGGCGTCGATCATGTCGACGGTAGCCTTGAAGCCCTTCATGCGCTCGGGATCGTAGGGCACGCGCCATCCGTCCCTGAGCCGGCTATAGTTGACGGTCCGATAGAAGGTCTTGAGGATCTCCTCCCCATCGAGGCCGAGGGCGTAGAGCAGCGACGTCACCGGAATCTTCCGGCGCCGGTCGATGCGCGCATAGACGATGTCCTTGGCGTCGAACTCGATGTCGAGCCAGGAGCCGCGGTAAGGAATGATGCGGGCGGCGAACAAAAGCTTGCCCGACGAGTGGCTCTTGCCCTTGTCGTGGTCGAAGAACACGCCCGGGCTGCGGTGCATCTGCGAGACGATGACGCGCTCGGTGCCGTTGACGATGAAGGTGCCGTTCGGCGTCATGAGCGGCATATCGCCCATGTAGACGTCCTGCTCCTTGATGTCCTTGACGGATTTCGCCTGCGTCTCCGGATCGACGTCGAACACGATGAGGCGGAGCGTCACCTTGAGGGGCGCCGCGTAGGTCATGCCGCGCTGGCGGCACTCGTCGATGTCGTACTTGGGCGCCTCATATTCGTACTTCACGAACTCGAGATGCGCGGTGTCGGCGAAATCCTTGATCGGAAACACCGACTTGAACACCGCCTGCAAGCCCTCGCTGGGACGGCCGGCCTTCGGCGCGTCCATGAGGAGAAACTGGTCGTAGGAGGCCTTCTGCACCTCGATCAGGTTCGGCATCTCGCCGACTTCCTTGACGTGCCCGAAAACCTTGCGAACGCGCTTGCGGCCGGTGAATGTCTGCGCCATGTCGTTCCTCAATGCTCACGCCCGTTCTGCGATCGCGCGGCTGCGATCACGTCAAGCCGCCCGGGCGAACCGATCGCCCCTGTCAATCCCCCGCCCGGGACGCGCGCACCCCCGCGCGCCTCTCGACGGTCGAAACAAACCCAACCTTAAAAAACGCCGGAACGGCCCCGGGGCCGAAAGGCCCGGGACCGTCCCCACTTTGACTGACGAGCCCCATGTCGGGCCCGCCTGCTCATTACTTGAGCTCAACCTTGGCGCCGACCTTCTCCAGAGCGGCCTTGATCTTCTCGGCCTCGTCCTTGGAGACGCCTTCCTTGACGGGCTTCGGCGCGCCTTCGACCAGGTCCTTGGCCTCCTTGAGGCCGAGCGAGGTGATCGCGCGGACTTCCTTGATGACCTCGATCTTCTTGTCGCCGATGGCGGCGAGGACGACGGTGAACTCGGTCTGCTCCTCGACCGGAGCGGCGGCGGCGGCCCCGCCGGCGGCGGGAGCGGCGGCGACGGCGACCGCGGCGGCGGCCGAGACGCCCCATTTCCCTTCGAGGAGCTTGGCGAGCTCAGCGGCTTCGAGAACGGTCAGCGAGGAGAGTTCTTCGACGATCTTTTCGAGATTGGCCATTTTGCTTGTTCCTTAATATGGGTTCGAACTGAGGGTTTTTAAGAGCCTCTGTCAGGCTGCGTCTTTGGCGGCATAGGCCCCGACCACGCGCGCGAGCTTGGCGGCGGGCGCGGTGGTGAGCTGGGCGAGCTTGGTCGCCGCGGCGGTGATGAGCCCCAGGATCTTGGCGCGCAGCTCGTCGAGGGATGGCAAGGTCGCGAGCGCCTTGACCCCGTTGACGTCGAGGGCGGTCTTGCCCATGGCGCCGCCGAGGAGCACGAACTTGTCGTTGTCCTTGGCTAAAGCCACGGCTGCCTTGGCCGCCGCCACCGGATCGGCCGAATGGGCGATCAGGGTCGGTCCCTTGAGCAAGGGGCCGATGGAGGCGACGTCCGTGCCTTTGAGAGCAATCTGGGCGAGGCGGTTCTTGGCGACCTGGACGGAAGCGCCAGCGGCCTTCATCTGCTTGCGCAGACGCTGCATCTGGGCGACCGTCAAGCCGGAATAGT
>NZ_JBKQOT010000437.1:0-7340 GCF_052145395.1 Roseiarcus sp. | reverse complement strand
GAGCATGCCGAATCCATGCTCGCCTTGCGGATAAACCGAATCAACGGCGACTGGAACGCCTATTGGAAAGCCCTCGCCCAACAAAGCCCCGCCGTCGCCAATGACAACAACCCGCAAAAATCACTGCCCCGCACCGCCTGATTGCATCAGTTTGGATCGCACCCTCTTACGGTCGCGCCCTTTGCCTGGGCGGACCTAAAATGTAGTCTCTCCGAGATGCCTTCCCCTCCGCGAGACCGCCGATTTTGGCGGCGCATCAATCCGGATTGACTTGCGCCCTAATTCGTGCGCTCCACGCGGCCTCCCATGAACCCTCGTGACAGCGCCTTCATCGTCGTAACCATTGCGCGGGCCGTTCGCGCCTCGATCCGCGGCGCATGGCTCGTCATCGCGGGTTACGTCATCCTCGCAGCGCTCGCCGGCGGCTATGTCTCGCGCCACATCGCGATCACGACCGACAGCAGCAAGCTGCTCTCGAGTTCGCTGCCCTGGCGCCAGCAGGAGATCAAGCTTGACGCGGATTTTCCGCAGCGGACCGACCTCATCACCGCAGTCGTGGACGCAGCGAGCCCGGAATCTGCCGAAGAGGCTGCGGCCGCGCTCGCCAACGCGCTTCAGCCACGATCGGACCTCATCCGCACAATCAGCCGCCCAGACGGGGGCGCCTTCTTCGCTCGCAATGGCGTGCTGTTCCTCTCGCTCGATGAAGTGAAGCGCGACACCGCCCAACTCATCAAGGCGGAACCATTTCTCGGGACGCTTGCCGCCGACCCGACGTTGCACGGCGTCATGGGCGCGATCTCGCAATCGACCGAGGGCCTCCGGCTCGGAAAGACCACGCTCGAAAACATGAACCCGGCGATGGTCGCAATCTCCGACGCGCTCGATGCGGTCGCCCAAGGCAAGCGTCCGACCTTCTCCTGGCGCAGGCTCATTACCGGCCGTGAACCGGAGTCCTCGGACCTTCGGCGCTTCGTCAACATCCAGCCTGTGCTCGATTACAACGATCTTCAGGCCGGCGGCAAAGCGACGAAGGCGATCCGCGAAACGATCGCCAGGCTTGGCCTGACGCCGGAGAACGGCGTCACGGTGCGGCTGACCGGATCGGTGCCTCTCGCCGACGAGGAATTCGCGACCGTCGCCGACGGCGCCGCGCTCAACGGCGTGGTGACGATCCTGGTCGTTCTGCTCGTCCTGTGGCTCGCGCTGAAACAGGGGCGCATGATCCTCGCCGTCCTCGTCAATCTGGCCGTCGGGCTCGCTCTGACCGCCGCCGTCGGCTTATGGATGGTGGGGGTATTGAACCTGATTTCGGTCGCCTTCGCCGTGCTGTTCGTCGGGCTCGGGGTCGATTTCGGCATCCAGTTCAGCGTCCGCTTTCGCGCCGAGCGCTACGCCGACAGCGATCTTATCGCGGCTCTGCAGGCGACCGCGCGCGGCGTTGCCGGGCCGCTTCTGCTCGCAGCCGCTTCGATCGCCGCCGCTTTCTATTCGTTCTTGCCGACAGCCTATGTCGGCCTCTCCGAGCTCGGACTCATCGCCGGGACGGGCATGATCATCGCGCTGGTGACGACCGTGACGCTGCTGCCAGCGCTTCTCGCGGCGCTAAAGCCCGCGGGCGAAAATGCGCCTGTCGGCTTCGCCGCACTCGCGCCCCTCGACCATTTCCTCGATCGGCGTCGGAACTGGATCGTCGGAGCGACGCTGACTGCGGTCATCCTCGGCCTGCCGCTGCTCAAGGACCTCCGCTTCGACTTCAACCCGTTGAACCTTCGCTCGAAGCAGGTCGAATCGGTCGCGACGCTCCTCGACCTCATGCGCGATCCCGACACGACCCCGAACACGATCGACGTCCTCGAGAGCGATATCCCGCACGCCGCGGCGATTGTCGAGAGGCTGCGCGCACTGCCCGAGGTTGCGCACGTGCGGACGATCGAAAGCTTCATCCCGAAAGACCAGGACGAGAAGCTCGCGCTCATCGACGACGCAAGCTTCTTCTTTCAGAACACCATGACGCCGGACCAGGTCCATCCGCCGCCGACTCCGGCCGAGACGTTGGAAGCGATCAACAAGACGGCTGACGATCTTTCCCGCGCGGCTGCAGGCGTCGACAGCCCGGCGGCCGCCGAGGCGCGCCGGCTAGCCGGGCTGCTGACGGCTTTGGCGAAGGCTTCGTCCACCGTCCGGGAAGAAGCGGAGCATGTCCTGGTGACCCCGCTGATCACGACGCTCGACCAAGTGAGGGATCTTCTGGCCGCCGAGGCCGTTACACTCGACTCTCTTCCGGCTGACCTGAAGAGCTCCTGGATCGCCTCCGACGGCGAGGTCAGGATCGAAGTCGCGCCGCGCGGCGACGCCAACGACAACACGGTCCTGCGCCGCTTCGTGGACGCGGTCCGCAAAGTCGCTCCTCAAGCCACGGGAACGCCGATCTTCGTCGTCGAGGCGGCGGCGACCATCGTCAAGGCGTTCCTTCAGGCTGCACTGTGGTCGCTCCTGTCGATTGCGCTCATCCTTTTCATCGTGCTGCGCCGCTGGACCGATGTCCTGCTGACGCTCGTGCCACTCCTGGTCGCAATCGTCGTGACGCTAGAAATCTGCGTGGCGACTGGGCTGCAATTGAACTTCGCCAACATCATCGCGCTGCCGCTTCTGCTCGGCGTCGGCGTGGCGTTCAAGATCTACTACGTCATGGCGTGGCGGGCGGGGGAGAAGAATTTCCTGCAATCGAGCCTGACGCGCGCGGTGCTGTTCAGCGCCTGCACGACCGCGACCGCCTTCGGCTCCTTATGGTTTTCGCACCATCCGGGCACGTCGAGCATGGGCAGGCTGATGGCGCTCGCGCTTGTAACAACGCTGGCCGCGGCCGTGCTTTTCCAGCCGGCCCTGCTCGCGACGCAGCGGAAAACGCACTCCGACACCTGATCTGCCGGCCGACGCCCACCGAACTGCGTGGACTGTTGCATATCTGCAATAGTCGCCAACGGACGGGTCTGCTAACCTCGCTTAAAGCTGGGTCTAAATTTGAAAACATAGCTGGCCGCCCCGCTATCTGCCTCGGATTTGCGGGACCGTGGGTATCGCGCGTCGATTCGAAGGGAGCCGAATATATGCAACGCGCTGAGACCTGGTTCATGCGGCTGGCCGCGTTGACTCTTGCGGCGCTCGTGACCGCATGCGCTGGCGTCCCGCGCGACACATCGTTGCCGATCGACGATCCCAACGAGGATTTCAATCGGAAAGTCTTCGCGGTCAATCAGGCGATTCTTCATCCGCCCGCGACGGTCGTCAAGGCGCTGCCCACCCCCGTGATCGATCGGTTGCGCGATGTGGACGACAACCTGAAGGAGCCGCGCATCTTCGCCAACGACATCTTGCAAGGCCGCATGAACGCCGCCGGGATCACGTTTGCCCGCTTCCTCTTCAATTCGACTTTCGGTCTCGGCGGCCTGTTCGATGTGGCCGGCCCGGGAGGCCTGCCGAAGCAGACCGGCGATTTCGGCCAGACTCTTTTTGTATGGGGCGTGCCCGCCGGCACTTACGTTGTGCGGCCTTATTTCGGTCCAGCGACCCAGCGCGACGCGGTCGGCGGAACTGTCGACCTCGTCGCCGACCCGGTCGGCTTGTCGCTAGGGGTTTTCGGATGGAAGGCGGCTGTAGCGGCCGGCGGCCTGAGTGCGGTTGTCCGTCTTGGTCTGCTGAAGGAGGCGGAGGATTCCTCGATCGACTTCTACAGCTTCCTGCGCTCCGACTACTATCAGATCCGCCGGGCGGACCTGCGCGAATCGCTCGGCCTGCCGGCCATAACCGAGTCGCCGGCGACGTCCTCCCCCGCGACCGCTTTGCCCAAGGCCGCGCCTGCGCTGTCACAATGATGTTTGCGGCGAGCCCGCCTCGACGCGGCGCAAGACGTGACGGCTCTCGATCCACTGCCAAACGAACAGACCCGGCAAACCCAGCAGGAGTTCGCGAACCCGCTTCGACAGCGAGAGGGCGAGCGCCGTGTCCGCCGAAAGCCCCATGAGCGCGCCGAACACGACAAAACCGCCCTCCTGCGCGCCGAGCGCTCCGGGCACCATGAACGCCACCGCACTGACGCCCGAGGTGAGGCTTTCAAGAACAAACGCGTCCACAGCGCTGAAAGGCTTGTGGAGGCAGCGCATCAAAAGCCAAACCTCGCCCGCGCTTGCAGCCCATCCGGCAAGCCGCAATAGGTTGGCGCGAAAAAAGGCGAAGCCGCGGCGATATGTGGCGACGATCGCCTTGTCTGTCGCCGAAGCCGAACCCATCAAGGCGACTGGCCATTTTCCGGGCGCTACGCGTCGAGCGAAATTGGCGAACCTGAGGAACATGCTCCCATGCTGGAATCCGACAAAGATCGCGATCAAGCCCGCGAGCGCCCCCACGCCGATCAGCAACGCGCGAGCGGCAGGGACCGATGCGAGCCCGCCGAATCGCGCGATCAACAGAGCCGCGCCGGCGACGACAAATATGAGCTGAGTGACGACGCCGACCGTGGTGTCGACGACCATGCTAGCGGCCGCCTGCGCGCCGGGCAGACCGCGATGGTGGGCTAGCCGGGCGCCCGCGATATCGCCGCCCACGCCCGCTACGGGCAGGAGTGAATTGATCGATTCGCGGATCCAGCGGATCCACACGGCAGTGAGGACGGGTGTCCGATGTGCGGGCGGCATCAGCGTGCGCCATGCGAGCGTGCTGAATGACAAAGGGACGGCATGAAAGACGGTGATCGGCGCGAGCCACCAGCCAAGCAGCAGCATCGCGCTCGCCAGCTCGGCCGCGCCGCTGTGGACCACAAGGAAGATCACAAGCAACACGCCAACCAATGCGGCGGCTATCAGCGACGTCGAAATGATGGCGCTCCCTGTTCAGAGGCGAATGGCGCCGACGGGCCGTCAGGGACGATCGCGGCGTTCGCTCACTTATCAGATTTCGAGTTTGTGCACTGCGGCGCTGACATTGTCCGCACCCGCGCCCGAGCCGATTGCACGCGCGCGGTCCCCATCCGCGCAATTCCGTCCGGGCAGCGATGATGGCGTCGGTGCCGAAGACGCGGGCGGCGCGGCGGCTCATTTTTGTCGAAAGCGCGGCATTCGGTATAGTCCCGGGACCGAAGCGGTTTCGGTGGGTCTGGTTTGGCGCGCTCGACCGGGCCTTTCGGGCGGCGGAGAGGCGTGAGACGAGGGAGAGGAAGTGAAGATTGTCCTTGCCCAGCCGCGCGGATTCTGCGCCGGGGTCGTGCGCGCCATCGAAATCGTCGAGCGGGCGCTGGAGAAATATGGACCGCCGGTCTACGTCCGCCACGAAATCGTGCACAACCGGCATGTCGTCGAATCGCTGAAGGCGAAGGGAGCGCGTTTTATCGAGGAGCTTCGCGAGGCGCCGCCAGGCGCGTTGACGATCTTCAGCGCGCATGGCGTGTCGCGAAAAGTCGAAGACGAAGCCAGGCTCATGGCGTTGCCGACGATCGACGCGACCTGCCCTCTGGTGACCAAAGTGCACAACGAGAGCCGCCGTTATGTGGCCCAGGGACGGATCTTGGTCGTGATCGGCCACGCCGGGCACCCTGAGATCGAAGGGACCCTCGGACAGATCGAGGGCAAGGCGCATCTGGTCCAAAACGAGCAGGACGTGGACGGACTCGCGATCGCGCCCGACGCTCCCGTCGCCTATGTCACCCAGACGACGCTCAGCGTCGACGACACGCGCGGCGTGATCGCGGCCCTCAATCGCCGCTTCAGCGATATCCAAGGGCCGGAGACCCGGAACATCTGCTACGCGACCCAGCACCGGCAGACCGCCGTGCGCGAATTGGCGCGGGTCGCCGACGTCATTGTCGTGGTCGGGGCGCGCAACAGCTCGAACTCGACTCGTCTTCGGGAAATCGGGGAGCAGGCGGGCTTGCCGAGCTATCTTGTGGCCGACGGCGGCGAGATCGATCCGCAATGGTTTCGCGGCGTCAATGTGGTCGGCGTGACGGCGGGCGCCTCCGCGCCGGAAGTCCTTGTCGATGACGTGGTGGAAGCTTTGAAGCGCATCGCGCCCTCGGACGTGTCGGTTCTGGATGGCCCGGAGGAAAGTGTCAGCTTTCGCCTTCCGGCCGAGCTTGCGCTCTGATAGCTCGTCCACTCGACCGGGTTTTGTCAAAGGAGCCGCTCATGGGCATACCGTTTCGGCAGGTCGTCAGCGTCGGCGCCTATGTCGTGCGCCAACACCTCGCCGGCCGCAAGCGCTATCCGCTGGTCCTGATGCTCGAGCCGTTGTTCCAATGCAACCTGGCCTGCGCGGGCTGCGGCAAGATCGACTATCCGGACCCGATTCTGAGTCAGCGCATCTCGGTCAGGGATGCGCTGGATTCGGTGGACGAATGCGGCGCCCCGGTCGTCGTCATGGCCGGCGGGGAGCCGCTGCTGCACAAGGACCTGCCCGAGATCGTCCGAGGCGTGATCGCGCGCAGGAAATTCGCCATCGTCTGCACCAACGCCCTCCTGCTGCAGAAGAAGATCGATCAGTACCAGCCGGGTCCCTATTTCACCTGGTCGATCCACCTCGACGGCGATCGCGAGGCGCACGATCGGTCGGTGTGCCAGCCGGGGGTGTACGACCGGGCCGTCGCCGCCTTGCAGGCCGCGAAAGCCAAGGGTTTCCGCGTCACCATCAACTGCACGTTCTTCAACGACACCGATCCCGAGCGAGCCGCCGCGTTCTTCGACACGGTGACCGAGCTCGGGGTCGACGGCATCACGGTTTCACCCGGCTACGCTTACGAGCGGGCCCCCGACCAGGCGCATTTTCTCAACCGCTCGGCCACCAAGGAGCTGTTCCGCGCCATCTTTCGCCGCGGCGACCGCGGCCGGAAATGGGCCTTCAACCAGTCGGGCCTGTTTCTCGATTTTCTCGCCGGCAATGAGACCTATCGCTGCACCCCGTGGGGCAATCCGACACGCAATGTCTTCGGCTGGCAGCGGCCTTGCTACCTCCTCGGCGAGGGCTACGCCGCCACCTTCCGGGAGCTGATGGAGGAGACGGACTGGGACGCCTATGGCGTCGGAAATTACGAGAAATGCGCCGACTGCATGGTCCATAGCGGGTTCGAGGCGACGGCGGTGGCGGACTCGGTCAAGCGGCCGTGGAAGGCGCTCGGCGTGGCGCTCAAGGGCGTGAGGACGGAAGGCCCCATGGCGCCCGAGATTTCGCTGGAAAGGCAGCGTCCGGCGGAATTCGTGTTCGAGCGCAGCGTGGCGCAAAGGCTGTCAGAGACGCGGCGGGAGCAAGTCGGGGAACGGATCGCCAAGACGGCTGCAACGCCGTAAGGCGCG
>NZ_JBKQOT010000436.1:0-10180 GCF_052145395.1 Roseiarcus sp. | reverse complement strand
CAACCAATTTCAGGTCAGGCTCTCAGGGGAACGAGCTTGTAATAGTGACCGTCGATCGTAACGATTGTTTGAGCGGAACTCGCGGAAGTCAAAAGTCCGACAACCGCTGTAGCCAGTAAGACTACGCGCACGGAACTCATGTCATTTTCCTCTCACTTGAGCAAGGGTATAACAATCTGGCCGGCCATCTTGTGGCGGTCTAGTTAGCGAAAACAAAAGGAGACATTCAGGCGCAAAGTGCAGCTCACAGAAATTTGACAGACATGATCACGGAAATTTGAATAATCCGTTTAAAAATAAAAATAGATTTCAGAGAGGCGAGCTTTATATTTGATATCAAGTCATAGATCACAATGCCTTGATCTTCGATGTCGTGTCTCAGATCACGGTTTCTTGAAACAGATCCGTCGGACTTAAGCTGCTGGAGTATGGTTTCGAACAGGGCGCGTCAAGCCGACCGTGCGCGCCGATTTTCGGCGACGGTCCCGCGGTCTCAACCCGGCTCGGCCGCTGACATGGCCGCCTCTTCGACCAGGAAGTCGCGCAAGGCCTTGATCCTCGGGGTTTGCGCCTCCCCGGGGCGGCAGAGGAAGTAATAGCCGAACGGCGTGCTGACGCTGGTCGAGAAAGGCGCGACCAGCCGGCCGGCGGCGAGTTCGTCGGCGGCGATGGCGAAGGAGGTCAGCGCCACCCCTTGCCCCTGCGCCGCAGCCCGGATCGCCATGGCCATGTTGTTGAACCAGACGCCGTGGCGCGCCTCGACGGTCCTCGCCCCGGCTGCCTTGAGCCAGTCGGACCAGGTCGGCCACGACGGATAGGCAGGGCTCCATTCGAGATGGAGAAGAGTCTGATGCGCCAGGTCCTCGGGGGAGCGGAGCGGATTGGCGCCGTCGACGAGTTCAGGAGAGCAGACGGGAAAGACGTCCTCCTTGAACAGGAGCGTGGTCGCAAGGCCGGAGAAGTCGCCGGCGCCCCAGCGGATCAAGGCGTCTGTCGTGGCCGAATCGAGCGTGTCCTCGGTCGGATTGGCGTCAAGGAGAACGTCGATCTCCGGATGGCGCGTCTTGAACTTGCCGATCCGCCCGACAAGCCACGTCGCGGCGAAGGAGGGGCTCGAGTTGATGACCAGAAACCGCCGTCCCTTCGCCTCACGCATCGCGCGCGCTGCGCGGGAGAGGATCGCGAAACCCTCGGCGAGGCCAGGCGCGCCGGCCGCCCCGGCCTCGGTCAGCGCCAGGCCCCTTCCAGACCGCTCGACCAGCGGCGTGCCGATCTCCTGCTCGAGCGCACGCACTTGCTGCGCGACCGCCGCCTTTGTGACGTGCAGCTCCTCTGCGGCGCGCGAGAAAGACAGCTTGCGGGCCACGGCCTCGAATGCCCGGAGGGCGGTCAGCGGCGGCAGGCGGTCAATCGGTCTCATCGTATAGTCAGCCTATCCATTGGCGGAACAAACATTGGCTTGAACGCGGTCAAATTCGCCATATATCGGAGACAAGAACAAGCGCAAAGGGCGCGAATTCGATTGTGAAAGCGGGATAAGATGGCAGCGTATGTCGCCGGTTCGGCCAATTCCTACCGAGAGATGGGCTTGGCGGGCGGGCTTCGAATCGGTAAACAAATCCTTAACACACTGGCCGAACGCGCCGCCGCGGCCTCCGAGCGGAGTCGCTTCGCCGCGCTTCCCTCGCGCTATCTCGACGACGTCGGCATGACCGAGGCCGAGCGCGCAGCAGTCCTCGGCTACGAGGAGCCGATCGTCGACGGCTGGCGCGTGGTCGCCTCACACCTCTAAGCAGAGCCCACTCGTAAGCATAAGCCCACTCGCCCGGGCTCGCTCGCGCGACGGTGCGTGTCCTGCGCGCCGTTGCGCGAGAACGCTTGCGCGCTTCTTGATCGGACGCGCCTTCTCCACTCAGCCTCCAGTCTTCCGCTTGACGGGCGCAACCGGGCGTCGGAAAAGACCCGCCACGGCCCGATCGGAAGAAAGAATGCAACGCGTCACGCTGATCGACAATTATGACAGCTTCACCTTCAATCTCGTCCACTATCTGGGCGAGCTCGGCGCGGACGTGAAGGTGTGGCGGAACGACCAGATCAGCGTCGAGGACACCCTTGCTGAAGAGCCGGACGCGATCGTCCTGTCGCCCGGCCCGTGCACCCCGAACGAAGCGGGAATCTGCCTCGACCTCGTGCGCGCGGCGAGCGAGACGACCCCGATCTTCGGCGTTTGCCTCGGCCATCAGGCGATAGGCCAGGCGTTCGGCGGCGACGTGGTGCGCGCCCCTGCTCCGATGCACGGCAAGGCGTCGCGCATTTCGCACAACGCTCGCGGCGTCTTCCGCGGCCTCAACGGGCCCTTTCGGGCGACGCGCTATCATTCGCTTGTCATCGAGCGTTCGACGGCCCCCGCCGATCTCGAGGTGAGCGCGGAAACCGACGATGGGCTCATCATGGCGGTCGCGCACCGCGAACGCCCGGTCTATGGGGTGCAGTTCCACCCGGAGAGCATCGCGAGCGAGCACGGTCGCGACATCCTGCGCAACTTCCTGGACTTGGCCGCCGCCTTTCACGGGCGCGGACAAATGCGCTAGGGCGGCCGCGGGGTATGGAATCCTTCAAGCCCCTGATCGCCAAGGTTGCGGCCGGCGCGACGCTGAGCCGCGCGGAGGCGGTGAGCGCCTTCGACGCCATCCTCTCGGGCGAGGTGACTCCCTCGCAGATGGGCGGCTTTCTGATGGCGCTGCGCGTCCGCGGCGAGAGCGTGGACGAAATTACCGGCGCAGTCTCTGCGATGCGCTCCAAGATGCTGACCGTAAAGGCGCCTGTCGACGCCATCGACATCGTCGGCACGGGCGGCGACAGCTCGGGCTCCTACAACGTCTCGACGCTGGCTTCGATCGTCGCGGCCGCCTGCGGCGTTCCGGTGGCCAAGCACGGCAACCGCGCCGCGTCCTCGCGCTCGGGCGCGGCCGACACGCTAACGGCGCTCGGAGTCAAGATCGGGCTTTCGCCGGAAGGCGTTGAGCGCTGCATCCGCGAGGCGGGCATCGGCTTCATGATGGCGCCGTCGCACCACGCGGCCATGCGTCACGTCGGTCCGACCCGCGTCGAGCTCGGCACCCGCACAATCTTCAACCTGCTCGGGCCATTGTCGAATCCGGCCGGAGTCAAACGGCAGCTGATTGGCGTCTTCTCGGCGACTTGGCTCGAACCGATGGCCGAGGTCCTGCGCAACCTCGGCTCGGAGCGCGTGTGGGTCACCTGCGGGTCCGACGGGCTGGACGAGATCACCACCACCGGACCGACCTCGGTCGTCGAGTTGAAGGGGGGCGTCATCCATGCGTTTGAAGTGACGCCTGAAGAGGCGGGCCTCCCGCGCGCCGATCCCGCGGCTCTCAAGGGCGGAGATCCGGCCGCCAACGCGGAGGCGCTGCGCAAGGCGCTGAGCGGCCAGCCCGGCGCCTATCGCGATATCGCTCTCCTCAACGCCGGAGCCGCACTTGTCGTGGCGGGCAAGGCGGCGTCGCTCAGGGATGGCGTCGCGCAAGGCGCGGCCGCCATCGATACGGGCGCGGCGCGCGACGCTCTTGACTGTCTGATCGCCGTGTCCAACGCTCGGGGGCCGGGGGACGCCGATGACCGACATCCTTAAGAAGATCGAAACATACAAACGACGAGAAATTGCGGACGCCAAGGTGCGTGTGCCCCGCGCCACGCTGGAGCGCGAGATTGCCGTTCAGTCGCCGCCGCGCGGCTTCATCAAGGCGCTGGAGCGGGCGACAGAGGAAGGACGCTTCGCCCTGATCGCCGAGATCAAGAGGGCGAGCCCGTCAAAGGGCGTCATCCGGGAAGACTTCGAGCCGGGCGCGATCGCCAAGGCCTATCAAACCGGCGGGGCCACCTGCCTGTCCGTTCTGACTGACGGTCCGTCGTTTCAGGGATCGCCGGAACACCTGATGAAGGCGCGCAAGGCGACGCCGCTGCCGATTTTGCGGAAAGACTTCCTCTTCGATCCCTATCAGGTGCTGGAGGCGCGCGCCTGGGGCGCCGACTGCATTTTGATCATCATGGCCGCCGTCGACGACGAGACCGCCAAGACCTTGAACAAGGCCGCGCACGACCTCGGTCTCGACGTGCTGATCGAAACGCACAACGAGGCGGAGCTCAAACGCGCCCTGTCCCTGGAGGGCCGGCTGATCGGCGTCAACAACCGCGATTTGCGCACATTCGCGACCGCGCTCGAAGTCTGCGAACGCATGAAGCCGCTCGTGCCGACCGGCCGGATCGTGGTGGCGGAAAGCGGCATTTCGGACCATGCCGATTGCAAGCGCCTGGCCAAGTCCGGCATCCAGACTTTCCTCGTCGGCGAAGCGCTGATGCGGCACAAGGACGTCGCCGCCGCCACACGCGCGCTCCTCACCGGTCAATAGGCGGCGCATCGACCGCGTCATTCCGTTCCGAGAGGCCGCTCCTGCTCCGCGGAAGGAGCCGGAGCGTTCTCATTTCGTTCAGGTGCTCGGCATGCTAGTTTTCCCCGACCAGCGAATCACTGACCCGACGACGCCCCCATGAACGATCTTTTCGGCGCTTCGCCCGCCCCGCGCGGCAGGCCCGTTCCCACGAAGGCCAAAGCTGTCACTCGCGGAACGCCCGGCGAGGCCGACTACAACGCCGCATCGATCGAGGTGCTCGAGGGCCTCGAACCGGTCCGCCGTCGGCCCGGCATGTATATCGGCGGCACCGACGCCAACGCGCTGCATCACCTATTCGCCGAGGTGATCGATAACTCGATGGACGAAGCGGTCGCCGGTCACGCGACCTTCATCGAGGTGACTCTCGAGGACAGCGGCTGGCTCGGCGTCAACGACAACGGACGCGGCATGCCGGTCGACCCGCATCCGAAGTTTCCAAAGAAGTCCGCGCTCGAAGTGATCATGACGATGCTGCACGCGGGCGGCAAGTTCGACAGCGGCGCCTACGAGACGTCCGGCGGCCTGCATGGCGTCGGCGTCTCCGTCGTCAATGCGCTGTCCGAAAAACTGGAAGTCGAGGTCGCGCGCGGCCAGACGCTCTATCGCCAGACTTTCGAACGCGGGAAGCCGACCTCGGGGTTGACCGTGATCGGGAAGGCGCCGAACCGCCGTGGCACCAAGGTGCGCTTCCTGCCGGATCCGCAGATCTTCGGTCAGGGCGCTCGCTTCGATCCGGCGCGCGTGTTCAAGATGGCGCGTTCGAAAGCCTATCTGTTCGGGGGCGTGGAAATCCGCTGGCGCTGCGCGCCGACGCTGATCGCCGACCCCGACAAGGTCCCGGCGGAAGCGGTTTTCCATTTCCCGGGCGGTCTCAAAGACTACCTTGCCGCGGACATCGAGGGCGAACCGCTGGTCGCCGACCAGGTGTTTACCGGGCGGGTCGAAAAGGACGGCAAGCACGGCAGCGTCGAATGGGCGATCGCCTGGCTCGCCGGGGCCGACGGGTTCGTCCATTCCTACTGCAACACGATCCCCACCCCCGACGGCGGCACGCACGAGGCCGGGTTGCGCACCGCCATCCTGCGGGGCCTGAAAGACCACGCCGAGCGGATCGGACAGTCCAAGCGGGCGAACGCGCTGACGACCGACGACGTCATGTCCGGCTGCGCCGCGCTCATCTCGGTGTTCATCCGCGAGCCGGAATTCCAGGGCCAGAACAAGGGCCGGCTGCAGACGACGGAGGCCGCGCGGATCGTCGACGGGGCGCTCCGCGACGCCTTCGACCACTGGCTGGCCGCCGCGCCCAGCCAAGCCTCGAGACTCCTCGACTGGTCGGTCGAGCGCGCCGAGGAGCGACTCCGGCGACGCATGGAGAAGGATGTCGCGCGCAAGACCGCCGTGCGCAAGCTCAGGCTGCCGGGCAAGCTCACGGACTGCACCAATTCCTCCGCGCAAGGGTCGGAACTCTTCATTGTGGAAGGCGACTCCGCAGGCGGGTCGGCGAAGCAGGCGCGCGACCGGGCGACCCAGGCGGTGCTGCCGCTCCGCGGCAAGATCCTCAACGTCGCCTCGGCGACGCGCGACAAGCTCGCGCAGAACCAGCAACTCGGCGACCTTTTGCAGGCCCTCGGCGCCGGATCGGGCGCCCACTATCGCGCCGAAGACCTGCGTTATGACAAGATCATCATCATGACCGACGCCGACGTCGACGGCGCGCATATCGCCTCCCTGCTGATCACCTTCTTCTATCGGCAGACGCCCAAACTGATCGATGACGGCCATCTCTATCTTGCCGTGCCGCCGCTCTACCGCCTGACCCAGGGAGCGAAGTCGATCTATGCGCGCGACGACGCGCACAAGGAGCAGTTGCTGAAATCCGGCTTCACCGGCCGGGGTCCGATTGAGGTCAGCCGGTTCAAGGGCCTCGGCGAAATGCCGATGCGCGACCTCAAGGAGACGACGATGGATCCGGCGCGGCGGACCCTCCTGCGGGTCGCGATCGTCGCCGAAGACAAGACCGCGACGGCCGAGGCGGTCGAGCGCCTGATGGGCTCGAAACCGGAGGCCCGTTTTGCCTTCATCCAGGAACGGGCGCCAAAAGCGGTGGAACTTGTTGACATCTAAACTAGTCTGACCTGCGAAATCCTCCGGACGCGCGAGAATTCGTCTGGAATTTGCGCGAGAAATGCGGTAAGGAAAAAGTGGGCGGGCTCCGTTCGCGTCATGCGGACGAGAGGGCGAAAAGTCGATGATTCAGGTGGTTGATTTCGAATTGGCGCGGACGGCAAGGGACGCATCGCCGTCATCCGCGCTTGGCGGAGATGCACGGCTTGGTCCGTCCGCCTCCGCCGCCGAAAGGCCTTGCTCTTGAAGACTTCGATCAACAGGGGATTCCGCGCTCCACCGGCGACGGCGGGCTGCGCATGACGTACGGGATTCGCCGCGCAGGCGGCGATCGGACGAGGCGGCGTCACGCCTCAAGCGAACAGGGATTGGTTGGAGACTTTTGACGAACATGAGCAAGGGTAAGGATTTTCGGCCTCGCAAGCGCGGCTTTGATGATGATGGACCGATGTCCTACGATTCGAAGCCCCGTCCGTCGCGCGGCTTCGGCGGCGGTCCGGACGGAGGTTTCGGCGGACCGCCCGCAGGCGGTCCGTCCTCGGGACCGGTCGCGTCGAACGCGCCGGCGGTCGACGCCACAGTCAAGTGGTTCAAGGCGGACAAGGGATACGGGTTCGTCGAATTGGCCGGCGGCCAGGGCGACGCCTTTCTGCACGCCAATGCGTTGCGGAACGCCGGACACGAATCGGTCCCGGCCGGCGCGAAGCTGCGCGTCCAGGTCGGCGCCGGCGCGAAGGGGGCGCAGGTGACGCGCGTCCTGGAAGTCGACTCGACGGGCGTCGTCGAACGGCCGTCGCGGCCGATGGGCGATGGGCCGCGCCCACGACGCGTCGCTCCCGATCCGTCGACCGCCGTCAGCGTGACCGGACGGGTCAAGTGGTTCGACGAAACCAAGGGATTCGGATTCGTCGCGAGCGAGGACGGCGGCAAGGACGTCTTCGTCCACATCTCGATCCTCGGCCCTGCAGGCGTCAACACCCTGGCCGAAGGCCAGCAGGTCAATATGCGCGTCGTCGACACGCCCAAGGGTCGCGAGGCGATTTCGCTCTCGATTTGACCGGGGTCTGGCGCCCCGGCGCCCCGATATCGGAGCGCGGCGCCGAGCCGCGCTTTTTTTTGCGGCGGGGGCGACGGCCGCCGACTCCGCTCGAGGGACCCTGCTCATGCAGCCGTCGCGCGACATCCACCGACTGGTCGAAATCATGGCCGCGCTGCGGGACCCGCAGGGCGGCTGTCCCTGGGATCTCGAGCAGACCTTCGCTTCGATCGCCCCCTATACGATCGAGGAGGCCTATGAGGTCGCGGACGCAATCGAGCGCGGCGACACCGAGGATCTGCGCGAGGAGCTCGGCGACCTCCTGCTGCAGGTCGTTTTCCACGCGCGCATGGCGGAGGAGGCGGGCCTGTTCGATTTCGGAGGCGTCGTCGAGGCGATCACGGCGAAACTCGTCCGTCGGCACCCGCACGTATTCGGCGACGCCGGCGAGCTCGACGCCGAAGCCGTCAAGGCGCTGTGGGGCCGCATCAAGGCCGACGAGAAGCGCCAGCGGGCGGAGGCGCGGAAGCGGGCCGGACTCGTCGGCGCCGAGCCGGCGCGCGGAACGCTCGGCGGCGTCCCTGCCTCGATGCCGGCGCTGACCCGCGCCCTCAAGCTGCAGGAGAAGGCGGCCAAGGTCGGCTTCGACTGGACCGATGTCCGCGGCGTGGTGGCGAAGCTGCGCGAGGAGATCGCCGAAACGGAAGCGGAAATCGCGGCGGCCGCGCGGGACAAGCTCGAGGCCGAGATCGGCGACCTGCTGTTCGCCGCCGTCAACCTCGCGCGCTTCGTCGAGGTGGACCCCGAGTCCGCGCTGCGGGCCGCCAACGGCAAGTTCGAGCGCCGCTTCTCCCATGTCGAGCGGCGGCTCGCCGAGACCGGACGGCGCCCGGAGGGCGCGAGCCTCGACGAGATGGAAGCGCTCTGGCAAGAGGCGAAAAGTCTCGAGCGCGAGAAACGCTAATTCCTTCGGCGAGGCGGAGCCGGCGCGACCGCCAGCGGTCGTCACGACGCTGCGAGCGGGGTCCGAGCCTTTTGCGCGGGTGGGCCCATTGCCCTCGCCGGTCGCCGCGAGGCGCGCGATGCATCTTTCCTAGCCAAGGACGGAACGTTAGACTTGACGCCGGGTCGTGCGTCAGGCCGGCGCCAGCCGGTTGGACGCCGTCCGTGGGAGGACAAGGATGGAGATGCGTGAAAAAGGGATCTGGATCGCCGTCGCGGTCCTTGGCGCGATCGCCTTCGGCGTCGTCGCGCTGACCCGCGGCGAAGCGGTCAATGCGGCGTGGCTTGTGACCGCCGCGGTCTGCATCTACTTCATCGCCTACCGCTTCTACGCGCTGTTCATCATCCAGACCGCGCTTGGCGTCGATCCGAAGCGCGTCACGCCGGCCTACCGCCACAACGACGGGCTCGATTACGTCCCTACCAACCGCTACGTCCTTTTCGGCCATCATTTTGCGGCGATCGCCGGCGCGGGTCCGCTGGTCGGGCCGGTGCTCGCGGCGCAGATGGGCTACCTGCCCGGAACCTTGTGGATTCTGGCTGGCGTCGTGTTCGCCGGCGCGGTTCAGGACATGGTCGTGCTGTTCTTCTCGACCCGCCGGGATGGGCGGTCGCTTGGCGAGATGATCCGCACCGAGATCGGGCCGGTTGCCGGCGGGATCGTTGGCGTCGGCATCCTGCTGATCTGCATCATCCTCCTGGCCGTGTTGGCGCTTGTGGTGGTCGGTGCACTGAAAGGCAGCCCCTGGGGGACGTTTACGGTGGCCTGCACCATCCCGATCGCGCTCATTATGGGCCTCTACAGCCGCTTCATCCGCCCCGGCCGGATCGGCGAGATGTCGGCGATCGGCGCCGTGCTGTTGCTGGCCGCGCTCGTCTACGGCCAGACGGTGTCCGAGACGCCAGCGCTGGCCGCGATGTTCAATTTCACCGGCCCGCAACTGGTTCTGCTGATCATCGGCTATGGCTTCGTCGCCTCGGTGCTGCCGGTATGGCTGCTGCTCGCCCCGCGCGATTATCTCTCGACCTTCCTCAAGGTCGGTACGATCCTGCTGCTGGCGATCAGCATTATCGTCGTGCGTCCCAATCTCGAGATGCCGGCGGTAACCAAGTTCATCGACGGCACGGGCCCCGTCTGGGCTGGGAGCATTTTCCCGTTCCTGTTCATCACCATAGCCTGCGGGGCGGTGTCTGGCTGGCACTCGCTGATCTCGTCCGGCACGACGCCCAAGATGATCGAGAACGAGGGCCAGATCCGCTTCATCGGCTACGGCGCGATGCTGATGGAATCCTTCGTCGCGATCATGGCGATGGTCGCGGCCTCAGTGATCCATCCCGGTGTCTATTTCGCGATGAACAGCGGCGCTGCGCTGATCGGGACCGACCCCGCGCATGCCGCCGAGGTCATCGCCGGTTGGGGCTTCGCGGTGACTCCCGACCTGCTCACCCAGGTCGCCCACAACGTCGGCGAATCGACGATTTTGTCGCGCACCGGCGGCGCGCCGACCTTCGCGGTCGGCATGGCGCAGATCCTCTCCGGCTTTCT
>NZ_JBKQOT010000435.1:0-3704 GCF_052145395.1 Roseiarcus sp. | reverse complement strand
TCGAACTGCCGCCGAACGGACAGGGCCTCGTCGTGCTGATGGCGCTCGGCATGCTCGAGGACTTCGACTTGCCGCGTCTCTTCGCCGGCGACGAGGCCGAGGCGAAGCACGTCATACTCGAGGCGATCAAGCTCGCCTTCGCTGACGCGGCGGCGCATGTCGCCGATCCGCGCTTTACCGAGACGCCGGTCGGCGCGCTCCTGTCGCGCGACCGGCTGAGAGCCCGGCGGGCGCTGATCGATCCGGCGCGGGCGCTCGACGCGCCGCCCGCAGGCCGGGTTTATGGCGACACGACCTATCTCACCGTCGTCGATCGCAACCGCAACGCCGTGTCGCTGATCACCAGCATCTCGGGCGTGTTCGGCTCAGGGATCATCGTTCCGGGAACCGGCGTCATTCTCCACAACCGCGGCGCCGACTTCGAAATCGACCCGGCCCATCCGAACGCGGCCGCTCCGGGCAAGCGCGTGCGCCACACGATTCTGCCCGCCATGATGCTCGCCGAGGACGGCTCGCTCGCGCTCACCTTCGGCTGCATGGGCGCCAACATGCAGCCGCAGGGCCAGGTCCAGATCCTCATCAACCTGATCGACCGCGGGATGGACCTGCAGCAGGCGCTCGACGCGCCGCGCGTTCGCGCGCTGGACGGCCGGCGGATTGCGGTCGAACCGCACCGCAACCCTGCCCTTGCCAACGCGCTCGCCGCGCTCGGCCATCAGGTCGTGACGGGCGAGGCGGTCCCGGAGGACTGGGAGGCGCCGCACGACTTCATGCGCTCCTTCGAGGGGAGCGCGCAGGCGATCGCGCTGATCGGCGACGCCCTTTGCGGCGCCTCGGACCCGCGCGTCGACGGGATCGCCGCACCGCTCTAGAGCGGGCGCGGCTTTGCGCGCCTCGGTCAGGGCGGTGGCTCGGGGTTCCAATACGCCTGCGACATTGACCGCCACGCCGCCCCGGCTGGCCGACCTTGCCGCCTTGCCGTTTCCGAGCCGGTTTCTAACCGTTTCAAGACCTTGCGGCGACTTTTCCGAGCCAGTGTCATTCTCAAGCCGGGCGCGACTCGCCTGCGGGCTTCGCGCCTTGAGGGGAGACGCCGCAGGCGGCCCCACGAGCCGGCCGCCTTTCCATTCCGAGTCCGTTTTCAACCTTTTCAAGGGGTTGCGGCGACTTTCCCGGGCGAGCGACACCGCCGGGCGTTCGGACGCGGGACATGAAGCGCGATGGCGATTCCGGAGGCGCGTAAGGGACGCGCATGCCAAGCTGATGGGTCGCAGAACCACATCCATGCCAACTTTCGGCAAGATCCTCCCCGTGTCGTTTCTAGAGACTTCAATGCGTTGCGCCTGATCCTTAAGGCTTTCGGAGAGCTGGCTTTTTCGGCCGCGCCCTACCCGTTTGTCTCACAGGAATCTCCAAGGGCGAGACCGTTGAAATCGTTCGCGCCAAATTGCCTTGCCCACAATAGTAGCCTAGCACAGATTCCGTTTTTCCGCAATATTTCGTCACCGACTGTCATCTTGCCCCGCTCGCGTGCAATCGGACCGCGTTTACCGTGCAATCGGACCGCGTTTACAAAGCCCGTCCGGGGGATAACATCGGCGCGTCCAGCGTCGGCGGGCGGGAGAGTCGGTGAGACATGGCGGAGGCGTCGGAAGGGGAACGGATCGCGCTTGAGCGGATCGCCAGGGAGGCGGACGAGCGGACGGGCTTTCTCGACCTCGGCATGCTCAGCCTGACCGAGTTACCGGCGGCGCTGTTTGGGCTCAAGCATCTGCACGGCCTGAACCTCGGCTGGAGATGGCGAGACGCTTCAGGCAAGTGGCAGGAAGCCCCGGGAGAACTCCGCAGGAACCAGGTCGCGTCGTCGCTCGGGAGGTTGGCGGCCCTCCCGGACTTGCGGGACTTGTGGCTGGAGGGGTTGGACCTGGACACGCTCTCCAGCCTGAGCGGGCTCGAAAATCTCCAATCGATCGATTGCTCCAGTACGCAGGTCAACGACCTCGCGCCGCTCGCCGGCCTGCAGGCGCTCGAGTCGGTCAATTGCTCCTGGACGCAGGTCCGCGACCTCGCACCGCTCGCCGGCCTGCAGGCGCTCCAGTCGGTGGATTGCTCCGGGAGGCAGGTCAGCGACCTCGCCCCGCTCGCCGGCCTGCCGGCGCTCCAGTCGGTCGATTGCTCCGGGACGCAGGTCAGCGACCTCGCGCCGCTCGCCGGGCTGCAGGCGCTCCAGTCGATCGATTGCGACGAAACGCAGGTCAGCGACCTCGCGCCGCTGGCTCAGATTGCGTCACTGCGTAGTATCACCGCCAACGGTCTCAAGCTTGCGGAGTCCTCGACGGCGTGCCTCGCGCTGCCCGCGCTGCAGGAGCTTCGCTGCTATCAGACTCGGCTGCGCGGCGTTCCCGCCGAGGTTCTGTCGCGGGGATATGGCGACAACTGCCTACCGCGGCTTCGTGCGCATTTCCGGGACCTTGCCGACGGCGGCGTCGAATCGCGCGACGTGAAGCTGATGGTTCTCGGCAACGGCCGCGTCGGCAAAACCCAGCTCTGCCGCCGCCTCCAAGGCCTTCCTTACGACGGCACGCTTCCGTCCACGCACGGCATTGTGGTCGAGTCCTTCGACCTGCCGCGCGGCGCCAGGCCGGACTTCGCCGAGGTCCATATCTGGGACTTCGGCGGCCAGGACATCTATCACGGCACGCACACGCTGTTCCTGCGCGCCAACGCCGTGTTCGTCCTTCTCTGGGCGCCCGAATTCGAAAGCGGCGAGCAGACGCACGGCGGCCTGACCTTCCGCAACTATCCCTTGCGCTATTGGGTCGATTACGTGCGCCAGCTTGACGGCAAAGACGCGGCGGTCCTCATCGTCCAGACCCGCTGCGACAGCCATCGCGACCATCGGGCCTGTCCCGTCAAAGACGACGATCTGCGCGAGGCTTTCGGTTCGGGCTATTGCGAAGTTCTGCAATTCAGCGCGCTGAACGACCGCGGCCTGCCGGGACTCAAGGAGAAGCTCGGCGAGGCGATCGAATTCCTGCGCGAAGCCCAAGGCGTCGCGCGGATCGGCGCGTCGCGGCAGCGGGTCAAGGCGCGGTTGGAAAAGCTGCGCGAGAAGGACGCCAAGCTCTCGCCTGAGCGGCGACGCCACCGTTGGCTGACCCAGGACGAGTTCGGCCGCATCTGCGCCAAGGAAAGGCTCGTCAGCGAACCCAAGTTCCTGCTCGATTACCTCCACAACACCGGCGTCGTGTTCACCCGCGAGGGTCTGTTCGAGGACCGCATCGTGCTCGACCAGAGCTGGGCGCTGGCGGCGATCTACGCCGTCTTCAACCGCGACTCCTGCCTACGGCAATTGCGACATTTGCGCGGCCGCTTCACCGGTCCCCTTTTGGAGGCGCTCGTCTGGGCCGGCCGCCCGGCCGGCGAGCAGAAGCTGCTGATCGGCATAATGGAATCCTGCGGGATCTGTTTCGAGATCCGCGAGGGCGACGAAAAAGCGTGGATCGAAGCGGAATACGTCGCCCCGGACCTTCTGCCGGAGCGGCGCGACATCCAGACCGAACTCGACGGACTCTGGGCCTGGAACGACCCGGCCGACCCGCAGCGCGAAAAGGACGTCGACCGAACCTGCGCCGCCGCGGAGGCGAGAGGCGCGCCGATCATCCGCGACAAGACGGCGATGACGGTCGGCGACTCGATCTCAA
>NZ_JBKQOT010000434.1:0-4739 GCF_052145395.1 Roseiarcus sp. | reverse complement strand
CAACAAAGTGCTCGATATCCCGCCGGCGGTCTGCTCGAGATATCACGCCTGTGTCCTGCCGCCGGGGGCCGGCCAGGTCGAGGTCGACTTCAATGTCGACGCCGTCACCCAATGAAGCCAATACTATGTCACCGGGAACACGAGCGCACTCGGCGCCTGGAACACAAACCTCGCCCTTCCGGTCGACTCGGCGAGCTATCCGGTCTGGAAGAATTCGATCAACCTGCCCGCCGGCGGCGCGATCCAATACAAATATTATCGCAAGAATTCCGACGGCAGCGTCACTTGGGAATGCTACCCCGGCAACGGCGCTTGCAGCGGCAACCGTTCGCTGACGCTACCGTCGTCCGGACAAGTGCCCGTGGTCGACAACGTCAGCTGGAACTGATCGATTGGACGCGAGGTGGCGGCGCGGGCGCCCGCTCGGTCAGCCGGTCCGCTGCCACCGGGTCGGGGCACGACCAAACGGGTATCGAGGGCCGCTGTTGGCGCAAACGTCGCGTTCCGGCGTCGACCGGAGTCCGATGCTTTCCTTCCGCTCCGAGACGAGCCAACGACAGCAGGTCAGGGTGGAACCCGCCCGTTTCGTAGAAGGTGGGCGCGGGTCAGAGTTGAACCGCGAGCGGTGAACGCGGGGTGGGGTCCGTTCTCCCGTCGGAGGCGCGGCCGCAACATATCCTTATCAAGCGAAATCATTTGTGCTAGTATCCTGATTATCAGGAGACCGCAAACGAAGGCAGAGAGGAATGGAGACGCAGCTCGATCCCGGCCGCGAAGGGCGGCGCGACGCAAAGTCGCCCGACGCAAGAGCGACTGACAGCAGGCGCAACGGGTTTGATAACGGCCATGGGGAGGCCGGAAGCTGAAACGGAATCGGGTCCGGTGACGATTTCGGACGCGCGACGTTGTGCTCGGGGTCTTCCCATCGCGGGCGATTCCATCGCGGGGCGGACCCGACTCCGGTCGCTCGGCCGCGCGCCCGGAGCCGTCAACGCGCTCGCCCTGAGGAAAGTCGTGATTGCAAGCCCAATGAGGCGTGGCGGTCCAGGGGTAGGGCATGCGCCCTACTTTCCGCTGGATCGCCACACCCCGGACTTGATGCGGGGGTCGCTCGCGACGGTGCCGCGCTTGAAAAGGGAGCTGATCTCACTGGCCCCTGCTTGGGACCTACGCGCGCGGAAAAGTGGCTGTAAGTCCTTGAAAAGTCGGAAAACCGGCTCGGATCGGGCGAGGCGCCCAAGTCGCGTCGCTCGCCTCCGCCGGCCTCGGACGCCCTCGCGGGGGAGCCGTCTCCGTCCGCCCAGGAGGAGGACCCGACTTCCAGGCCGCTCGGGCTTTCGCTCGCTCGGAAAAGTGGCTGTAAGTCCTTGAAAAGGCCCAAAACCGGCTCGGGTCGACCGGGCTCGGCCGGACCAGGCGCCCGGGTCGCCCCGCCGTCCGACTGCGCTCAGGCCAAAAGGCCCGAAGCCTTGGCGAAATAGAGGAGAGCGATGGTCTTGGCGTCGGCGATCTCGCCGCGTCCGATCATCGCCAGCGCCTCGGCGAACGGGATTTCAAGGACTTCGATATCCTCGTCCTCGTCGACGCCGCCGCCGCCCCCCCGCCGGCTGGTCGCGTCGTACGGCGCAACGAAGCAGGCGATCTTCTCGGTCATGCCGCCGGGACTCATAAAAGCGTCGAAGGCGTGGCGCGGCTCGGCGATCGCGAGGCCGGTCTCCTCCAGAGCTTCCCGGATGACGCAGTCCCGGGGCGAATCGCCGTCGAGCATGCCGGCGCAGGCCTCGATCGTGGCCAGGGTTCCGTCGCACAGAAAGGCGCCTCCGCGGAACTGCTTGACCAGGGTCACGGCCGATCGATCGGGATCGTAGAGCAGCACGGCAGCGGCAAGGCCATGCCGATAGACCTCGTGCGACAGCGTCCGAACGGCGCCGTCGTCCTCGACGACCTCGATGTCGGTCCGGGTGAGATCGAAGCGCCCGCCCGAGAGAACACGCTCGCCGATGACGCGCGCCGATTTGGCCATGGAAGCCCCCTAGTAGCGGAATTGCTCGCGCAAAATCCGTTCGTCGAGCGAATGCCCTGGGTCGTGCAGAAGGACGAGCGACGTCACGCGGTCCATGGACACCTCGACCCGCGTCACGCGACGGATTTCGTAGTGGTCCGCCGCCGCGGCGACCGGACGCTTGTCCGCCTCGAGGACCTCGATCACAACCCGTGCAACGTCGGGCAGAAGAGCGCCCCGCCAGCGACGCGGCCGGAAGGGCGAGAGCGGCGTCAGCGCCATCAGCGGCGCATCGAGCGGCAGAATCGGCCCGCTGGCCGACAGATTGTACGCGGTCGAGCCGGCGGGGCTCGCCACGAGAATGCCGTCGGCGATGAGCTCGCTGAGCCGCGTCGCCGAGTCGACCTCGATGCGCAGCTTGGCCGCCTGATAGGTTTGGCGCAGAAGCGAGACCTCGTTGATCGCCCGCGCCGTCGTCTCGATGCCGCGAATGTCGTTGGCCCGCATGATGAGCGGGTGGATGATCGAAGGCAGGGCCGCCGCAAGCCGCTCAGGCAAGTTGTGCTCGGAATATTCGTTCATGAGAAAGCCAACCGAGCCGCGGTTCATTCCGTAGATCGGTTTCGGCGACTTCATGGTGCGGTGCAGGGTCTGCAGCATCAGGCCGTCGCCGCCGAGGGCGACGATGATGTCGGCCTCCTCAGGCGGGACGCTGCCGTAAAGCGTGACGAGGGAAGCGCGGGCCTCCTCGGCTTCCCTCGACCCGGAGGAAAGGAAGGCGATGTCCCGCGTCCGGAAGGCGTGGCTGGCGATGGACATGTCTCCGCTTTCCGCCGCGCTGGCGACCGCATGGGTCCTGGCGACGGACGGCACTCTTAGCCGAGCGAGGCGTCATGCGGAAGCGGGGAGGACGGGGAGGACGGCCTCTCGCGGCAATCGCGGTCGCCTTACGGCTGCGGCGCGGCGGCAGGCGAATTGAGGGCAGCGCGCTCGGGAGTCGGCAGTTTGATCAGGAACCGCGCGCTGCAATAGAAGTCGTCGGCCTTGGGCGGAGCAAGATCGATGCAGCCGCCGTTGCGCGTCACGAGTTCGGCGGCAATCGACAGGCCGAGCCCGGTTCCCGCCTCGCGGGTCGACCTGTGGAAGGGCTCGAAGATGCGGGCCCTCAGGTCCGGCGGAAATCCGGGGCCCGTGTCGCTGATTTCGATCAGGGCCACGCCGTCGGTCCGGATCGCGGCAAAGCGGATCGCCTTGGGCCGGCCGCCTGCTGCGCCCTTGGCCATCAGCGCCTGGGCGGCGTTGCGGCTCAGGTTCTCGAGGACGCGAAGAATGTGGTCGGAATCGGCGTAGGTCTCGAAACGGGGAGGGATGTCGACATGATAGTCGATCGCGTCGTCATGCTCGGCGCGAGCCGACTCGACGACGTCGTGCACCATTTTGTTCAAGTCGAACGCCCGCCGTTCGGGGGGCAGCTCGCTCCCGGCGCCGTAGGTCAGGGTCGCCTGACAGAACTGGATCGCGCGGTCGAGGGTTGCGACAAGCCTCGGCGCGAGCCGCTGAGCCAAGGGGTCCTCGATCGTCGCCAGACGATCCGAAATGAGCTGCGCGGCCGACAAAATGTTGCGCAGGTCGTGGTTGATGCGGGCGACCGCCATTCCGAGTTCGGCCAGGCGCTTGCGCTGCGTGAGTTCGTGCGCGAGCGAGTCTTCCATGGCGGCGAGCGCTTTTTCGGCGCGCCCAATCTCGTCGTTCCGTCCGCTCGGGGCAATGACGCGCGAGGCGTCCTGCGGGCGCTCGCCGAAGGCGATGATGTTCGAGGTCAGCCTTCCCATCGGCCGCAGCACCATGATCCACAACGCCGCCCAGAGCACGCTGGCGACCACGGTCGCGATCATGAGCGCAATGTTCAGGAACGTGTTCGACACGCGCCAGAGCGCCTCCACGAGCGGCGTCTCGTCGAGCGTGATCTCAACATCTGCGCCGCTTTGCGAAATCGTGTCGGTGACGTCGATCACCACGCCCGGGCCGCGGAGGAGGGTTCGGAACGCGGCGCCGATGCTGTCGAAGAAGGTTTCGCTGCCGAGATCGACTGTCATCGACGCTTCGCGGGACATCTCGGAATCGGAGAGCGTTCGCCGGCCCGAAGGCGTCGAGACGGTGATCGACTTGACCCCGACGCTCCCGAGAACCTTGCGTGCCAGGTCCGGGGAAAGCTCGTTGAGTCCCCCGGCGTCGAAGGCTTCGAAGGCCGTCTGGGCGGACGTCATCTTGTTGTGCAGCCAAGTCTCGCGAAAGGCGGCCAGTCGGGCGACGTAGAAGAGACCCATCGCCAGCAGCGCGAAGCCGATGGTGACCACCAGCACGCGTCCTGCGAGACCAAAGCCGCCCGCGCGCGGCGCGTCGGAGTCTTTCCGGCGTGGGCGGAACGCCGCCAGCGACGACGTCGCGACCCGCCTTGCATCATCCCGTCGTGCCGGAATGTCTAACATCGGCGCCTTCGTTCCCGTCCGGAGGTCAAGCTCGGGATAGGCTTGGATTATGGCGGAAAAATCGCTTTCGCCGCGAGAAAACATCGCTCGCTTGTCTGGCGTCTGAGCGAGGACGCCCGGACGTTTCTCCCATTGTCGGGCGAGGAAATATTTTTTTGGGCGTCCCGACAGCGCTTTAGAGCCTGACCTGATATTGGTTGACCGGCCTCGCGGGGTCTGATTCTCCCTGGTTTGCAACAACTTGGGGA
>NZ_JBKQOT010000433.1:0-12893 GCF_052145395.1 Roseiarcus sp. | reverse complement strand
GGCGGGCGACGTCGATCGCCGCGGCGATGGCCGCGCCGGAGGATATCCCCACGGGGATGCCCTCGAGCCGCGCCACCAGCCTCGCCGTGTCGAACGCCGTCTGATTGCCGACGGTGACGATCTCGTCGATGAGGCTGCGATCGAGGATCGCCGGCGCAAAGCCCGCGCCGATCCCCTGGATCTTGTGCGGGCCGGACTTCAGCGGCTCGCCGGCGCGCTTCAGGGTGAGGATCGGACTCGCGGTCGGCTCGACCGCGATCGCCCGGATCGCCTTGCCCTTGGTCCCCTTGATGAAGCGCGAGACGCCGGTGATGGTGCCGCCGGTGCCGACGCCGGAGACGAGGATGTCGATCGCGCCCTCGGTGTCGTCCCAGATCTCCGGGCCGGTGGTCTTTTCGTGGATCGCGGGGTTGGCGGGGTTCTTGAACTGCTGCAGCAGCACGTAGCGGTCGGGGTTGGAGGCGGTGATCTCCTCGGCCTTGGCGATCGCGCCGTTCATGCCCTTGGCGCCCTCGGTCAGCACCAGCTTTGCGCCATAGGCGACGAGGAGCTTGCGCCGCTCGACGCTCATCGTGTCGGGCATGGTGAGCGTGATCGGAATGCCGCGCGCGGCGGCGACGAAGGCCAGCGCAATCCCAGTGTTGCCGCTGGTCGGTTCGACGATCTCCTTGCTGAGCCCGAGGAGGCCGCGCTCTTCGGCGTCCCAGATCATCGACGAGCCGATGCGGCACTTGACCGAATAGGCGGGATTGCGGCCCTCGATCTTGGCGAGCACGGTCGCCGGCGCGCCGTCGGTGACGCGATTCAGCCGGACGAGCGGCGTGTGGCCGATGGAAAGGGAGTTGTCGGCGAACCAGTGCGGCATGACCATGGACCTCTCTGAATACGATGAACTTACTGGACTTAAATTTTGAACGCAAGCGGATTGGCACTTGTATCATAATACGCTATAATAATGTATAGACAGAACCGATCCAATCTATGGCGCCCGCATGGCGTTCCGATGGCGGACCGCGCCTTCCCGCGGTCTCAAGCGTCGCCGGGCCTCGTTTGGCGCAGGAAAGCGACGGAGTCACGCCATCCCCGCTTCACGATGACGCCGGTCCGTCATAACCTGTCGCGACGCCCGCGTTCGGTCGACACGCTTCTTCAAGGCGCCGCCCCCCGGCGGCGGGACGTTCGGGCCAGACGGATTGCGACAAACGCCGGCTCGCCTTCGGGCGCCGCCTTGGGAACGGAGGAGAGCGACGATGCAACTGGGCATGATCGGACTTGGCCGCATGGGCGCGAACATGGTGGAGCGCCTGATGAAGGCGGGACACGACCTCGTCGTGTACGACACTCACCCTGAGGCCGTGACGCGGCTCGCCGGCCTCGGGGCCACCGGCGCAAGCAGCATGAAGGATTTCGTCGCCAAGCTCACGAAGCCGCGCGCTGTCTGGCTAATGGTCCCGGCCGCTGTGGTCGATCCCATTCTCGCGGAAGTCGCGGGGCTGCTCGAGCCCGGCGACACGGTGATCGACGGCGGCAATTCCTACTATCACGACGACATCCGCCGCGCGGGCGAACTCAAGGCGAAGGGGCTGCACTACGTCGACGTCGGCGTCAGCGGCGGCGTCTGGGGCAAGGACCGCGGCTACTGCCACATGATCGGCGGGGAGACCGAGATCGTCGCGCGTCTCGACCCGATCTTTCGCGCGCTGGCGCCGGGCGTCGCCGCCGCCCCGAGGACGCCGGGGGCGACGGGAGAACCGGATCGGGCGGAATGGGGATACCTGCATTGCGGTCCGAACGGCGCCGGCCATTTCGTCAAGATGGTCCACAACGGCATCGAATACGGCCTCATGGCCGCCTACGCCGAGGGCATGAACGTGCTGCGCCACGCCAACGTAGGGCTCACGAAACAAGAGGTGGACGCGGAGACGACGCCGTTGCGCCATCCGGAGCTTTACCGGTTCGACATCGACCTGGCGCGCGTCGCCGAGGTCTGGCGGCGCGGCAGCGTGGTCGGGTCGTGGCTCCTCGACCTGACCGCCTCGGCCCTGCGCGGGGACCCGGCCTTGAGCAAGTTCGCCGGCAGGGTCTCCGATTCCGGCGAGGGCCGCTGGACGCTTCAGGCGGCGATCGACGAAGGCGTGCCGGCGCCGGTGCTGAGCGCGGCGCTGTTCAGCCGTTTCGAATCGCGCGGAGCTGCGGAATATGCCGACAAGCTCATGTCGGCGATGCGCTTCGAGTTCGGCGGCCACCACGAAAAGCCGGAGGCGTGAATGACCGACGCCCACTCCGACGCCATCGTCTTCTTCGGCGCAACCGGTGATCTCGCCTACAAGCAGATCTTTCCCGCCCTTCTCGGGCTCGTCTGCGACGAGGGGGTGAGCGTCCCCATTGTCGGAGTCGCCAAGGCGGGCTGGACGCTCGAGCAACTCAAGGCGCGCGCCAAGGACAGCCTCGACCATATCGGCCGGGCCGATCCGGCGAGCGTCGCCAAGCTCCTGTCGCTGCTGCGCTATGTCGACGGCGACTACAACGATGCGCAAACCTTCGCGATGCTCAAGACGGCGATAGGCGGCGCCAACCGCCCGCTGCACTACCTGGCGATCCCCCCGTCGCTGTTCGGCGTGGTCGTTTCGAGGCTGGCCGCGGCGGGCCTGAGCGAGAACGCAAGGCTCGTGGTGGAGAAGCCGTTCGGGCGCGACCGCGCATCGGCGGCGGCGCTCAACCGCATCCTCCTTGCGCATTTCCCTGAAGAGTCGATTTTCCGCATCGACCATTTCCTCGGCAAGGAGCCGGTCCAGAACATCGTCTACACCCGCTTCGCCAATTCGATCCTCGAGCCGCTTTGGAACCGCTACTATATCCGCGACATCCAGATCACCATGGCCGAGTCCTTCGGCGTGCAGGACCGCGGCGCCTTCTACGATTCGACCGGCGCGCTGCTCGACGTCGTGCAGAACCATCTCCTGCAGGTGCTCGCCAACCTGATGATGGACCCGCCGACCGGAGAGGATCACGAGGCCTCGCGCGACCAGAAGGCGGCGCTGTTGAGAGCGGTCCGCCCCCTCGACGCGGCCTCGATCGTGCGCGGCCAGTATCGCGGGTACCGTTCCGTTCCCGGAGTGAAGCCCGACTCGGGGGTGGAGACGTTTGTCGCGCTGAAGCTGACCGTCGACAGCTGGCGCTGGGCCGGCGTGCCGGTCTACATCCGCACCGGCAAATGTTTGCCGGCGACCGCGGTCGAGGTGACGGTCCAGTTTCACGCGCCGCCGCGTCCTGTGTTTGGCGAGGAGGCGTCTTCAGTCGGCCACATGCGGATGCGCGTCAGCCCGGACGTCTGCATCGCAATGGGCCTCAAGGTCAAGCATCCCGGCGACAAGATGATCGGCCAGCCCGTCGAGTTGATCCTGAGCGAGCAGGTCGCGTCGCTTACGCCGCCCTATCAGCGGCTGCTCGGCGATGCGATGCGCGGCGACGGCGAATTGTTCAGCCGCGAGGACATCGTGGACGCGCAGTGGCGGATCGTCGAGCCGGTCCTCAAGAATCCTCCGCCGGTCGTCGAGTATGAGCCTGGGACCTGGGGGCCCGAGGCGGCCGAGGAACTGATCGGCTCGTACGGACCGTGGCGCAATCCTGAGCCGTCGGCGTGAGGGGCGTCATGGACGACATCGTCTTCCTGTTCGACGTGGACAACACGCTGATCGACAACGATCGCGTCCAGCACGACCTCAAGACGCATCTGGCCGAGACTTACGGCGCAGCGACGCGCGACCGGTATTGGGCGATCTTCGAGGAGCGGTTCACCGCCCTGGGCTACGCCGACTATCTCGGCGCGCTCGAGCGCTACCGCCGCGAGGTCCCGTACGAACCGCGCCTGCTCAGGTTGGCGAACTGGCTGATCGACTATCCTTTCGCCGAGCGGCTCTATCCCGGCGCGCTGGAGGCGGTCCGCCACGTGCGCCAGTGGGGCCGCGTCGTGGTCCTGTCCGACGGCGACGCCGTCTTCCAGCCGCGCAAGGTCGAGCGATCGGGTCTGTGGAGCGCGTTCGACGGCGAGATTCTCATCTTCGTTCACAAGGAGCAGGAGCTTGACGCGGTCGAGCGGCTCTATCCCGCCCGTCGCTACGTGCTGATCGACGACAAGCTGCGCATTTTGTCCGCGGTGAAGGCCGTCTGGGGCGACAAGGTGGCGACCGTCTTTCCGCGGCAGGGACATTACGCGACCGACGCCAGGGTGCTTGAAGCCTATGCGCCGGCTGACATCGCGATCGGCGGCATCCGCGACATCGTCGCGCTCGACCGCAACGTTTTCGCGCCGTAGGGATTCTTTGGGTTTCGCATCAGGGAGTGAAGCGATGACGGTCAAGGCGACGCTGGCGGCCACGCCGGAGTGGAAGGCGCTCGAGGCCCACCACGGGAGCATCAAGGATCAGCGCCTCAGGGCCCTGTTCGCCGGCGATCCCGGGCGCGCCGAGCGCTTCGCCGTCGAGGCGGCCGGACTCTTCCTCGACTACTCCAAGAACCGCATCACCGACGAGACCGTCCGCCTGCTCTCGGCGCTCGCGCGCGCCCGCGGCGTCGAGGCGCGACGGGACGCGATGTTCGCCGGCGAGAAGATCAACGTGAGCGAGGGGCGCGCGGTGCTCCATGTGGCGCTCCGGGCGCCGCGCGACTGGAAGATCGTGGTCGACGGCGAGGACGTCATTCCCGAGGTCCACGCCGTGCTCGACCGGATGGCCGCCTTTTCGGACAAGGTGCGGTCCGGCGACTGGAAGGGCCACACCGGCAAGCGCATCCGCAATGTCGTCAATATCGGCATCGGCGGTTCGCATCTCGGGCCGGAGATGGCGTATCGCGCGCTCCACGCCTTCAGCGACAAGGCTCTTACGTTCCGCTTCGTCGCCAATGTCGACGGCGCCGCCTTCACCGAGGCGACCCAGGACCTCGACCCGCACGAGACCCTGTTCATCATCGCCTCCAAGACGTTCACGACCCTGGAGACGATGACCAATGCGGCGGCGGCGCGCGCTTGGGCGCTCGCCGCGCTCGGCGACGAAAAGGCGGTCGCGCGCCATTTCGTGGCGCTCTCAACCAACGCCGAGGCGGTCCAGAAGTTCGGCATCGATACGGCGAACATGTTCGGCTTCTGGGACTGGGTCGGCGGCCGCTATTCGATGGATTCGGCGATCGGCCTGTCCACCATGATCGCCGTCGGGCCGGACAACTTCCGGGCGATGCTGGCGGGCTTCCACGCCATGGATGAGCATTTCCGGACGGCCCCGATCGAACGCAATATGCCGATGCTGATGGGCCTTCTGGCGGTCTGGTACAATAATTTCTTCGCCGCCCAGACGGTCGGCGTCATGCCCTACGCGGCCAATCTCGCCCGTTTCCCCGCCTACCTCCAGCAGATGCAGATGGAGAGCAACGGCAAGCACGTCGACCTCGACGGCCGTCACGTCGGCGTCCAGACTGGCGCCGTCTTCTGGGGCGAGCCCGGAACCGACGCCCAGCACTCCTTCTACCAGCTCATCCACCAGGGCACGAAGCTGATCCCGGTCGACATGATCGGCTTCTGCGCCCCCTTAAGCCCGCTCGCCGACCAGCACGATCTTCTGATGGCGAACCTGTTCGCCCAGGCGGAGGCGCTCGCCTTCGGCAAGACCACGGAGGAACTCGCCGCCGAGGGATCCGACCCCAAGCAGACGCCGTTCCGCGTCTGCGAGGGCGACAGGCCGACCAACATGATCCTCGCGGATCGTCTGACGCCGCATGCGCTCGGCGCGCTGGTGTCGCTCTATGAGCACAGCGCCTTCACCCAAGGGGCGATCTGGGACATCGATTCCTTCGATCAGTGGGGCGTGGAGCTCGGCAAGGTTCTGGCCAAGCGCATCGTTCCCGAACTCACCGCCGCAGGGGAGCCGGCGCTCGCGCACGACAGCTCGACCAACGCCCTGATCCGTCGGTACCGCCGCTTTCGCGACGCCGGCTGAACCCACGCCGAGGGGGCTTTCGCATGTCCGAGACGCTGTCCATCGCCGCCCCAGACGGCTCAATCGCCGAGGCGATCGCCTATCCCGACTTCGCTTCGCTGATTTCGGGGGCGGCCGACGCCATCGCCGCCGCGGCGGCCGAAGCCATCGCCGAGCGCGGACGGTTCACGATCGCGCTCTCCGGCGGCAACACGCCGCGGCCGGTCTACCAGCGCCTCGCGTCGGCGCCGCTCGACTGGTCGCGCGTCCATGTGTTCTTCGGCGACGAGCGCTGCGTCTCCCCGCGCGATGCGCGCAGCAATTACCACATGGCGAAGCTCGCGCTTCTCGACCGCGTCCCGATTCCGCCCGGCAACGTGCTGCGCATGCGCGGCGAGGATCCGCCCGAAGCGGCGGCCGACGCCTACTCCGTGGAGCTCCGTCGCGAGTTGGGCGACGACGGCCGCCTTGATCTCGTCCTCCTGGGCCTCGGCCACGACGGGCACACGGCGTCGCTGTTCCCGGGCCTCGCCGCGGTGACCGAGACGCGGCGGACGGCGATGGCGTCGTACGTCGAGTTCGTCGGCATGTGGCGGCTGTCGCTGACGCCGGTGGCGATCAACGCCGCACGTCGCGTCGTCTTCGTCGTCACCGGCGACGATAAGGCGGACATTTTGCAGCGCGTGCTGCAGGGCCCGCGCCAGCCCGTCGTCCTGCCGGCGCAGGCGATCCGGCCGACCGCGCGGCCGGCGATCTGGCTCCTTGACCGCGTAGCGGCGGCGAAACTAAAGGGAAAGCACTGACCGTTACGTTTTGGCGCCGAAGCGGTCCCTGAGCCACCGGTAGACGACAAGCAGCGCGATCAGCGCCAGCCCGACAAGCACGAGCAGCAACGCGGCGTGCTGAAGCCAGGCGATCGCGGGAACCGAGACCGCGAGGAAGGCGCCGGTGAGCGCGAGCTTCCACGAACGAAGGTTGAGACCGGAGACGAAGACGCCGAGCGCGAGCACCGTAAGGATCATCAGTCCGGTCGCATTGGCGTTGAGAGACCGCTGAACGTCGCTGACCGTCAGAAGGTACATCGAAACCAGAACAGCAGCCCATTGAAGGATCTGGGTGATCGCCATCGCGATCCTTTCGCCGGCGACAGTGCGCCGCCAGCCCGCGGCAATGCAAATCAGGGCGGTGAGCGGCGTGACGATAACCCAATAGGTCGCCGTTGGCGTCTGCGAGAGGCTCGTCCAACTGATCCCGACCAGCCCGAGCACGATGATCGCGACAAAGGGCAGGTTGTCGATCAGGCTCGTCCAGATCCAACTGGATTTCTCGGCGACGGGTTCGGTGCTGGACGTCATGGATTGCTCTTTCACCGCTGCGCCCGGCGGCTGCTGGATTCTGCGCGCCGCGGACGTTAGCAAAAAACGCCGGCGCGGGAACTCCTTTCCGCGAGGACGCCGAGTGGTTGCGTCGGCTCTCCCGCCGCGGGAAAGGAGCGCCGGGGCTTGATCCGATAGGCGCCCTCAGGCCCTCACAGGATCGACCGCTCGATCGCCAGTTCCGCTTCGGCGATCGTCTCGGGACGGCCGACGTGAAGCCACAGGCCGTCAAGGCGAACGCCGTAGAGGCGCCCTTTGGCGGCGGCGGCGTGGAAGTAGGGGGCGAGGCGAAAGACCTCGTCGCGCGCGCCGGCGAACAGCTCAGGCTTCATGATCCCGACGCCCGTGTAGACGAAGGGCGCGACAAGGCGATCCTTGCGCGATTCGAGCCGTCCATCGCGCGTCATGGTGAAGTCGCCCTTCCAGTCGACGCCGACCGCGTTGGCGCTCGCCGCCACCAGGAGCGCGATGTCCATGATTTCCGGGTCGAAGGCCTCGGCGAGGCGCGCGAGGTTCGAGCGCGGCCCCTCGATCCAGAGGGCGTCGGTATTGCAGATGAGGAACGGCGCCGCGCCGATCCTCGGCAGGGCGCGCTTGATCCCGCCGCCCTGGTCGAGGATTTTTTCGCGCTCGTCGGAAAAGACGATGCGCGGCGTCGTGCGGCTGGCGAGATGCGCCTCGATCTGGTCGGCGAGCCAGTGGACGTTGACGATCGCCGCCTCGACGCCGTTCTCGGCCAGCCGGTCGAGGCAATGATCGATGATCGCCCGGCCGTGGACCTTCACCAGCGGCTTCGGCATCGTCTCGGTGATCGGCCGCATGCGCACGCCCAGGCCCGCGGCGAAGACCATGGCCGTTTTCGGTATCGGCGCGCTCATTCTCAATTCGTTCCAGAACGCCGCGCTGAAGGCTCCGGCGGATCCGGCTCAGGTCCGAGCGCCCGCGGCAGGTGGCTCTGATACCAGAGCGCCTGCGGCCGGAGCAATGGATGCGCGAGATTTTTGGCGAGATAGCGCTCGATCCGCGGCAGGTGGCTGAGGTACTGCGGCTTGCCGTCGCGCTTGTCGAGCCGGGCGAAGATGCCGAGGATTTTGGTCGCGCGCTGCGCGGCCATCGCGGCGTAGGCGGCGGCGAAGCGCTCGGCGTCGAAGGCCGGGTCCTCGGCCGCGCGGCGGCGTACGTAGAGCGCCATCAACCGCATTTCGAGGTCGTCGGGCACGTCGACGCGCGCGTCCTGCAGGAGCGAGGCGAGATCGTAAGCGGGAGGACCGATCACGGCGTCCTGGAAGTCGATCAGGCCGATCCGGGCGATCCCCTCGCGTTCGGGCAGCCAGTGCAGGTTCGGCGAATGGAAATCGCGCAGCGTCCACGCCGTTGGTTCGGCGAGGATCGGGACGAGAATGTCGCGCCAGACGCCGAGGAACTGCATGCGTGCGCCGGACGGCACGGCCGTCCGGGCTATGGCGGCGCCGTACCAATCAATCACCAGTTCGACCTCGATCAGCATCGCCTCGATGTCGTAGACCGGCAGACGGTAGACGTCGTCGCCGACCGGGAGCGATTCGGGCAGGTCGCGCTTGTGCAGGTCGGCGATCAGCGCGACCGCCTCGGCGTAGCGGGCCGAATTGGGAACGCCGTCCTCGGCGATTGTGTCGGCGCCGAAGTCCTCGATCAGCGCCAGCCCGTCCTCGACGCTGGCGGCGAAAATCTTCGGCGTCGAGTAGCCTAAGCCCCGCAGGCCCTCGGCCATGGCGAGGAAGGCGCGAATGTCGGGCGAAAGCTTGGCGATCGCCGCATAGGGCTTGCCGAACCGGATGATCGGCCCCTCCGGCCGGGGCGGCGACACCATCAGGATCGCGGTCTTCCCGTCGACCCGGGTCAGACGCTCGTAGAGCCGGACCGAGGCGTCGCCCTCGACGTATTCGCGTCGCGCCTCGATCCAGCCGGCCCGCTGCAGGAGCATTCCGACGCTGAGGGCGCGCGCGAGGCGCCGCCCCATGCGGCCGCGCCCGCGCATCTCGAGAACGCGGAAGTCGGGCCCTTGAGAGGGATCGAAGCGGATAGTCACTTCGAGCCGGTCGGCCGGAAGCGCCTCGGGAATGCGCTCGGGCCATTCGACGATCGCCACGGATCCCTCGATCGCTTCGTCCCAGCCGAGGTTTTCCAGCTCCATGGATCCGCGCAGACGATAGAAGTCCGCGTGGACCACGGGGCCTCGCGGCGCGTCGTAGATCTGCATGAGGGTGAAGGTCGGGCTCGGCGCCTCGAGGGAAGGCTGCTCGACGAGGGCGCGAACGAGGCCGCGCGCGAACGTCGTCTTGCCCGCTCCGAGATCGCCGGAGAGCGCGACGAAATCGCCCGGCTCGAGCCAAGCGGCCTGGGCGGCGGCGAGCGTCAGCGTCGAGGCCTCGTCCGCCGCCTCGATGCGCCAGAGCTTCGGCTCTTTGTCGTCCTGCGCGCGATCGGGCATGGGCCTTAGAGGCTCCCTTCATCGACTGAACGTAACGCCGAAGACTGGGGTCCCCGCCCCACCTGTGGGGGCGGGACAGGGTGGAGGGTCGCGCGGATTTCGAAAGAGATTCTGTCGCGGGTGGAGGCGGCTCCACGCAAGAGCAAACGGGAAACACGCGGCGCGACCCCCCCTCCCGTTCCCTCCCCCACAAGAGCCTGCGCCCGGGCGCGCGCAAGCGCGGTCCGGGTGGGGGAGGGGCGCGCAAATCAGCCGCTGTAAGCGCTCATGACGGGATCGATTGATTCGCATGCTGTTCTTACCGCGCCATCGTCGGCTTCGCCGCCGCGCGGCCGGAGTCTTCGGCGCCCGCCACTGTCATGGCGGGTTCGACGGGAAAAATGCAGGTGACGGTGGTGCCCTCGCCGGGCGCGGTGTCGATCAGCACCCTGCCTCCGTGAAGCTCGACCATCGCCTTGACGATCGACAAGCCGAGACCGGGCCCGCGGTGACGGGAGCCGTTGGGGAAAGTCTCGAACCGGTCGAACACCCGGTCGATCATTTCCGACGGGATGCCGCGGCCGCGGTCGCTGACCTTGAAGACGATCTCGTCCGTGCGGCGCATCGCCGCCAGGGTCACCGTCTGGCCGGGTTCGGAATAGTTGATCGCGTTCGACAACAGGTTGAACAGCACCTGCCGAACGCGCCGGCCATCGGCGGCGAAGGCCCCGACCCCATCGGTGATCACCATGCGGAGCTCGATCGAGGCCTCGTCGAGGCGGTCCTGCACCCCCGCCGCGGCCGCCCGCATCGCTTCCGCGACGTCGACCGGCTCGACGCGCAGCTCCAGCGCGCCCGCGTCGATCGAAGCGAGATCGAGAATGTCGTCGATGATCGCCAGGAGCGCGTGTGAGGAATTGGTGATGAAGCCCGCGTACTCCAGCTGCTTCGGGTTGAGCGGACCGACCCCGCCCGCGGCCAGGAGCTGGGTGAAGCCAATGATGTTCGTCAGCGGCGTGCGCAGCTCGTAGGACACGTGGTTGACGAAGTCATTGCGCAGCTTCTCGGCCGCCACCAGCGCCTCGTTTCGCTCGGTCAGCGCCCGCTGGACGTTGGCGCTCGCTGTCACGTCGAGGAAGGTGAGCAGCGTCGCCCCGTCGGGCAGCGGCAGCGTGGCGCATTCGAGCGTAAGGTTGTCGACGCGCTCGATCCGCGCCGACAGGCTTGCGCGGTGCTCGTGCAGGCCGACCACCACGCCTCTCAGGCCGTCCCACGAGGCCGGCTCGCGGCACAGCGCCCGGCAGCCCTCGATAATGGCGTCGATATGCGGATGGTCAGCGAGCCGGGCCGGATCGATGCCCCACATCTCGGCGAAGACCGGATTGAACAGTTTCATGCGGCCGTCGGCGCCGAACACCGCGACGCCTTCCTTCAGTGCGTCGAGCGTCTCGCCTTGAACATGGGTCAGCGCGGTGACCTGCGAGGCGAGCGCGTAGCTCTGCGTGGCGTCATCGTAGAGATAGGTGACGCCGCCCTTCGGGTTGGGGCTGGTGACGACGCGCAGCGCGCGGCCGTCCGGCAGGTACCAGACCGTCTCGCTCGGGTCGGGCGCCTGATAGGCCTCCATCAGCTGCGTCTTCCAGGCGCGGAAGTCCGCCTGCTCCGGCAACTGCCGCTTGGTCCGGAGACGGTCGAGGATCTCGCCGTCGGTCGGATGCGTTTCGAGGAAGGCCGGCTCCAGCGACCACATCTGGGCATAGGCGGGGTTGTAGAAAGTGAGCCGCTTGGACTTGTCGAAGATTGCGACCGCGGTCGACAGGCGGTCAATCATGCGCGAATAGTCGTCGTCGTTACGCTCCATTTGCGCCTTGAGCGATGCGGCTTCGGAGACGTCGTAGGCGACGCCGGCCGCCCCGTTCGCGGAGACGACCTCCGCGACCTCGAAGGTGCGGCGTTCTCCGCCGACCACCGCGCCGGCGCGGCGTCTCCAGATCCCCGTCTGACCGAGCGCCGTCGCGGCCTCGCGGCGCAGGCCGGGATCGAACAACTCGGCGGACTGATCGACGGCGGCGTTCTCGTCGGCCGCCTCCACAGCCCGCGCGTAGGGCGCGTTGCACCACACGAGCCGGCCGTCCGAATCCCGTCCCCAGGCAAGGATAGCGGCCTCAGCGAGCGCGAGCTTTGCGGCGTTCGTGGACGCCTCCGTCTCGGCCACCTTCTCGCGCATCCGGGTCGCCTCCAGCCGGTCGCCGGAGACGTCCCGGACCCGCACTACGGCGCTGCCCGAGACCGGCCGGCCGCCGATCTCCAGGTGTCGTCCGCGCAAACTGACCGCCGGCAGGCAGAAGGCCTCGCCGCGGGTGAGGAGACGGGACACCGCTTCCTCCACGCGCGCGGCCGTCTCGGGCTCCAGCCAGAGGGCGAAGCTCAGGACGCTGCGAGGCGCGGGCGCGCCGGCGACGACGGTGAAATCGCCTTCGATCGACGGCTCGGCGTCGGGCCGATCCCAGGCTATGACGATTTGCGGGTCGCTGCGAACGATGAGCGCGGCGCGATCGACGCGGGCCGCCGCGCCGGCGAGTTCCGCCTCCATTTCGCCGACGCGCCGCGCCCAGGCGCGACGCGAAGCCAGATGAAAGAGCGCCATAGCGGCGAATGCGACGATGAGCACCGCCATTCCGATCACTGCCGCCTGAATCGAGGCGAGGCCAGCGGACGTCGCCAGCGGCGCGTCGACGCCCCGAAGGGCTTCGTCAGCGCGGGCGTCCGCAGCGAACAACAGCAGCGACAGCTCGGCCGCGGCGGCGGCGCGCCCCCACCCGCGCGCTCCCGTCCATTTCGCAGGTCCGGCGAACCCTTCCGCGCTGAACCCCGGCAACGATCAGCCTCCTCGAGAGCCCGGCGGCGCAGGCGCAACCGGCCGTCGCGCCGACCGGCTCCCTCCGCCAGGACGAGCGCGAATCAGCTCATGAACAGGATTACGAAATGTTTGGGGGAAAGTCGTTAACCATAATCGCGGGCGGTGGACCGGCGAAAAGAAGGCGAAATTCAATATATAGCGATCGAGACCGCAGCATATAACAATATATATGACGACAGCGC
>NZ_JBKQOT010000432.1:0-2623 GCF_052145395.1 Roseiarcus sp. | reverse complement strand
ATTTGCGGCCCTCAACCACATGCTCATCAGCGGAGTCTTTTTCAACCAGGGATTCGCCATTGACTTGCTCCCTTCGATGGCCGCCTCGTGGCACTCAATGTCGCGCAGGACGTTCCAAGAATATTGCAGCGCATCATGAACCGCCAGCGCTGCCGTTCGTTCCGCGGGGAAGCGGCGCCTAGCTCAGTTGCGCAGGCGATTGTTGCCGGTTTACCACGTCGCCCGGCAAAGCGCGGTCGCCCATGATCGCGCCACGTGAAAGCCTATGTTGCACTGCACAAAGGAAGCTGGTGCATGACTGACTGCCAGCCGGGATGACTCGATCACGCGGCTTCGTGAAAACGCGATCCGCGCGATGCTTTCGCGTCCAAGGCAGCACAACAAGAGCTGGCTTCAAAGGCCCCAATCCTTGCGGTTGATACGGACCCGGGCGGTCGCCGTCTGCCGTCACTTCCGGGCTTTTTAACCCCCATGCCCAGAAATGCGCAGGCTCAGTCGCTTCGAGTAGTCGCTGTCGGCCTCCCCTTGCTCGGCCAGAAACTCGGCGGCAATCTGCTCGAGATCGTCGGCATCCGCCTCGGCGGCGGGCTGGCTGACATGATGGCTCCTCATCGAAGGACAGCTTCTAAGGTCGCCTATAAGGGGCGCTATGCGCAACGGTTCTCTCGCCCTCGGCGACTATCCCGGCGACGTCGTCCACATCTCCTGCAAGCGGTGCGGACGCTCCGGCAGCTATCGGCTCGATGGTCTGATCGCGCGGTTCGGCGCCGACGACGCCCTGCCTGATGTTCCGCTCGAGCTGGCCTCCTGCGAGCGGCGGGCGGATTTCTCCCGTCCATGCGGGGCACGGTTCACCGACTTGGCGCGCTGACGGCGGCGCAGGGTCGCCAGTCTGTGTTTCGGCGTGGTGGACGCCGATCCAGGGTCACTTTTCGCCACGAATACACGGCCGAAAAGCGCGCGGCGCTCGATGCTTGGAGCGGCGAGGGCCTAAGATTGAAAAACGATTCGTCGGCGTTTACATAGCCTTAGGAAGATTTGTACAAGCTCCGCGGAGCAAAAAAGACCGGAGGCGGAGATAACACATGTCGGACTTAGCAGAATTGACCCAGGCCGTTGACGCAACGGTGCCCCTCCGACAGGACTCAATCCTTAACCTTAGGCGAGACAATACATGCGCCGTATCGACCACAAGCCTTTTCTACCCGGTATACGCCTCGCCCGACGACGTTGACTTCCAACGGGAAGAGCCGTTCGAGGCTCAGTTCCTTCCGCGCTGAAGACAGGAATTCAGAGGACAGCAGGAAGCCCTCTCCACGCGTCGGCGGACTTTGTTTGGCGCGCCCGGCATGGCCGCATTCTTGCGGGTGAAAGTCCCGCCGTAAGCTGGTCATGGCGAACGAAGCGGAGGGCAACTGCTTGAGGGCGACCGGGAGTGGGGAGGAAGCGCGGACCTGCGGGCCGATGAACACGTACCCGGATAGAAGGCGCCGCCTATCAGGGCCTGAAATGGAAACGGTTTTTGGGACCAGGGGCCAAGTTGGAGAACCTGCCGACCAGCGCGCCGTCGCGGCGCTCAGAATGCCGAGTAGCTTGGGATGTCGCCATTCCCACCCCTCACAGACCCGGACGTGCAGGTTTCCCGCACCCGGTTCTTCACCGGTGGACGATCCGCGCTGGAGGAAGCGTATGGCGCTTGAGGATCGCGTTGAGGCGCGTCCAGTGGAACTCGCACCTTCAGCCCAGCGTCAATCGGCCGTCTCGTTTTCTTCGTCATCGTTCGATCAGTCTATCAAACGGAGCGGCCGAGGGGCGCAAGGGCGCCGAAGAAGACGATTTTGGCCGTCGCTGCGGGCTCGATTGGACGACGTCGTCTGAGCCCGAGTCCGCCGAGGCCGAGGAAGCCGGCCATCATGAGCGCCCAGGTGGCGGGTTCGGGGACGGCGGTTGACGCCAGGGCTCCGGTCAGGGAATCGAACCCCGTGATCTTCAGGCCGGCGTTGTCGGCGAAGCCGATGTCCTGCAGGACGGTTGCGCAATTGAGTTCCGTGCAGAACTGACCGCCGTCGCTCAGTCCGAAGAAGGTATTGAGGTTGAGAAGACCGTCGGCGACAAACGCATTCGCGTTGGCGCCGTTGGCGAAGTCATAGACGAAGGTCGCGCCGGAGATGCCGACCGAAAAGCTCGGGTCGAAGACCAGGGTCGACTCCAGGAAGCCGCCGTGGCCGTTCGGGTCGATGTCGAATACGATCTCGCCGCCCGTTTGCGAATAGCCGCCCTCGACCTTGAGCGAACCGCCCGGTTCGGCGCCGGCCTGCAAGGAGCCGCCGGTCATGGTGACGTTGCCCGCCATGGAGCCGCTGCCCCTGAAATCGCCGCCGTCGATGACAATGTTCGGCGGGTCGAGCACGCCGCCGTTCAACAGCGTTGTCGTGCCGCCCGCCTCTTCCGTGAATGTGCCGCCCGCGCTGGCCACATTCATCGTCACCCCGTTGATCGTGAGGTTGCCGCTGTTGGTCACGGAGCCGTCCACAGATACGTCGCCGGCGTCCGTCAGCCGAGCCGACGCCTGGATGTCGAGCGTTTGCGACGTGAGCGAGCCCGTCACCGACAGCGTCCCGGT
>NZ_JBKQOT010000431.1:0-23521 GCF_052145395.1 Roseiarcus sp. | reverse complement strand
CGCAGGGCCAGACTGAAGGGACGGAAGCGATGAGGTTGATTCTGCTCGGGCCACCCGGCGCCGGCAAAGGCACGCAGGCGGCCCGACTCGTGCAGAAATACGGCATTCCCCAGCTGTCGACCGGCGACATGCTGCGCGCGGCGGTCGCCGCCGGAACCCCGATTGGGCTCAAGGCCAAAGAAGTGATGGACTCGGGCGGCCTCGTCTCTGACGAGATCGTCGTCGGCATTATCGCCGACCGCATCAGCCAGCCGGACGCGAGGAACGGCTTCATCCTGGACGGCTTTCCCCGCACGGTCAAACAGGCCGAGGAGCTGGACGCGATGCTTGCGGAAAAGGGGCAGAAGCTCGACGCCGCCATCGAGCTGACGGTCGACGCCCCCAAGCTCGTCGATCGCATCGTCAACCGCGCCAACGAGGCGAAGGCGGCGGGTCAGCCGGTGCGCAAGGATGACGATCCGGAAGTGTTCAAGTCGCGCCTTGCCGCTTACGAGCGCGACACCGCGGCGGTCACACCTTTCTACCACGGGCGCGGTCTTCTGCGCGAAGTCGACGGCATGGCGCCGATCGACGCCGTCACGGCCGCGATCGACGCGGTGCTGAAGGACGTCGCGGCCAAGTGACCGACGCGACCGTCGACGCCGAGGCGCTGATCGAGCGGCGCGGCGCCGCCGGCGTGATCGTGCTCAATCGGCCGAAGGCGCTGAACGCGTTGACGCTGACGATGGTGCGGCTGATGGCGGCCGCCCTCGACGCGTGGCAGGACGATCCATTCGTCACGAGGGTGGTGGTCTGCGGCGCAGGCGATAAGGCCTTCTGCGCCGGCGGGGACATTCGCCGGCTGTATGAATTCGGGCGCGCCGGGGATCATGCCCAACAACTGACGTTCTGGCGGGAGGAATATCAGCTCAACGAGCGCATCCGAACCTATCCCAAGCCGGTCGTCGCGCTGATCGACGGCATCGTGATGGGCGGGGGAGTCGGCGTTTCGATCAACGCCTCGCATCGGGTCGCGGGAGAGCGGTTTTCGTTCGCCATGCCCGAGGTCGGCATCGGGTTCTTTCCTGACGTCGGCGGGACGTATTTTCTGCCTCGGCTCGCGCATCGCTCCGGCGTTTATTTCGCCCTGACCGGCCTGCGCGCCGATGCGGGCGACGCGCTGGCTTTCGGACTCGCGCAGACCTTCGTTCCGAGCGGCGCCTTTGGCGCGCTCGCGGCGGCGCTCGAAAGCGATGACGACGCCGGCGCGACGCTCGCCCGGTTCGCCGCGCGGCCGCCGCCGTCCGCGCTGATGGCCGAGGCGGACGGCCTCGAAGCCTGTTTCTCCCCGGACAGCCGCGAATCGATCCTGGCGGCGCTGGAGGCGGCCGAGGCCAGAGGATTCGCCTTCGCGGCGCCGGCCCGCGCGGCGATGCAGGGGAAGTCGCCGACCAGTCAGGCGCTCGCGCTGCGCCAGATGGCGCTGGGACCCAAGGTCGATTTCGACGAGGCGCTGCGGATCGAGTACCGGATTGTGTCGCGGATCTGCCGTGGGCGCGACTTCTACGAGGGCGTGCGAGCAGTGATCGTCGACAAGGACAACCGCCCGGTGTGGAGCGCCCCTCCGTCGGCGACGGAGGTCGACGCCTATCTCGCAACTCTTGGCGACGACGAATTGACGTTCCCGGCGCCGCGTCCATGACCTATCGCCTGCGACAGAGCCGTGACGGCGCGATCGAACTCGTCGACGGCCTGCCCGCGCATCCCGAGGACGGGAAACTCAGCTCCGCGATCGCGGCGATCGGCTGGGACACGGCTCTCCTCTGGTTCATGCGGACGCTCGCCTGGGTCTGGGTTGGGAAGGGCCTGTTCAACTGGGCCATCATTCTCGGCGCTTTGCCCGGGCTCGGGGTCTTTACGACGATGGCGCTGCCGCTGCAGGCGACCATTGTCGCTTTCGCCTGTTTCGATCTTCTGGCGGCGGTCGGGCTTTGGCTCGCCGCGCCCTGGGGCGGCGCAATCTGGCTCTTGTGCGCGGTGGTCGAGGCGGCCTCACCCGTCCTCAGCCCGCGAGCCGCCTCGATCGGCTATTTTGCCGCGGCGCTCAACATCGTTCTCGCGATCGGCTACTTTCTGCTCAGCTGGCGGGCGGTGCGGGAGCGCGGCTGACAGCGTCCGTGGTCGTCGGCCTCGACCGGAACGACCCGACAAACCCCAGTTGGACGACGCCGCCATGCCCAGACTCGCGGCCGCGATAGCTGAGAAATGGCGCGCGTTCGTTCAGTTGATGTTCACCAGCCGACGGAAACCTTCGATTCATCTTGAATCTTAGGCCGGTCTTCATGCGCTGACGCTACAGTTCGGCCGATAAGCGGACCGAATTGAACTTCCGCTACGGAGAGACGGGCAGGCGAGCGACCTATGTTGAACGCGATCAAGAGTCAGGATGTCGACCGGGTTGACGACAATGAACTTCCGGTATCAAGTCTTTACTTGGAGACGTTGACGATGGTCGAGCGGCTTCACCGCCGCCTGCTCGACGTCATCAAGGACGAATTCGACCGGCGCGGGCGTTCGGACATAAACCCGGTCCAGGCGCTCCTGCTCTACAACATCGGCGACAAGGAACTCACGGCCGGAGAGTTGCGCACCAAGGGCTATTATCTCGGATCAAACGTCTCCTATAACGTCAAGAAGCTGGTCGAGCAGGGCTATCTCCGTCACGCCCGGTCCCGCATCGACCGCCGGGCGGTGCGGATCAGCCTCACCGAAAAGGGGACGGAAGTTCACCAGGTCGTCGCCGGTGTCTACGCCAAGCATGCGCGCACGATCGAGCAGATCGGCGGCGTGCCGGGCGGCGAACTCGCGCGCGTCAATGTCTCTCTGCAACGGCTCGAGCGGTACTGGACAGATCAGATCAAGTATCGGCTGTGATAACTGCCGGTTAACCCAAAGCTCGACCTCCTGTCCGGGCGTCCGTTCGCGGACGCCCGCTTTTGCGTTCCAGCGTTTGCGCGGCCTTAAAATCGCCCGATGTGAAACCCAATTACGCGGCTATACCCATCTTGACCCGCAAAGGGGCGCGAGGGCGCGCAATCGGCGCGAACCCGGGGCGCGCCTGACGGGGAGTGGATGGATCGCGGACTTGGGGAGTTTGAAGCTGATGCGTGACACGTTCGTCCCGCGGTGTTCGCGCCGTGCTCTGTGTGGCGCGGCCTTGGGCGCTCTCGCGCTCGCGAGCCTCACTCCTCTGTCCGCCTGGGCCGGGGACGCCGACGACCAGGCGGAGTGGCCGCAAAGCTACGAAGCCTCGCCCCAGATGGCCGTGGGACGCGAGGAGACCCCGATCCTCTCGCCGGCCACGGTCGACGCCACTCAAGCTGCGATCCAGAAATACCAGGACATCGTCACCCGCGGCGGCTGGAACGCCGTGCCGTCCGGTCCCGAGTTGAGGATCGGCGCCAAGGGGCCAAGGGTGCAGGCCCTGCGCGACCGTCTTGTGGCGTCCGGCGACCTCGACCCGATCGCGGGCGCAGGGGCGGTGTACGACTCGTTCGTCGAGGCGGCGGTCAAGCGCTTCCAGGCCCGTCACGGCCTGAGCCAGTCCGGCGCCGTCAACGAGGGGACGCTCACCGAACTCAATGTTCCCGCCGCCGGGCGTCTTCAGCAGCTCGAGACGAACATCGTGCGGCTCAAGACCTATTCCGGCGATCTCGGACAGCGGTTCGTGGTCGCCAACATTCCGGCGGCCGAGGTTGAGACGGTCGAGAACGGCGTCGTCTATTCCCATCACGCTGCGGGCGTCGGCAAGATCGATCGCCAGTCGCCGATCATGCAGACGCATGCGACCGAGGTCAATTTCAACCCGTTCTGGACGGTGCCCCCTTCGCTGATCAAGAAGGACCTCATCCCGAAGATGAAGGCCGACCCGAACTATCTCACCGACGAGAAGATCCGCGTCTTCAATGCGAAGGGCGACGAAGTGTCGCCGTCCTCGATCAACTGGAACACCGACGAGGCGACCCACTTCAAGTACCGCCAGGACACCGGCGCCGACCTCAACTCGCTCGGCTTCGTCCGCATCAACATTCCGAACCCCTACGGCGTCTATATGCACGACACCCCGTCCAAGGGCATTTTCGGCGACGACTTCCGCTTCGTCTCGTCGGGCTGCATCCGCGTCCAGGACGTGCGCGACTACGTCGCCTGGCTCTTGAAGGACAATCCGGGTTGGGGCCGGGACCAGATCGACGAGGTGATCCGCTCCGGCCAGCGCCTCGACGTGAAGCTAGCCCAGCCGGTCAACGTCTACTGGGTCTACATCACGGCCTGGGCGACCCCCGACGGCGTGGTGCAGTTCCGCCCGGACGTCTATCAGCGCGACGGCGCCGGCCCTGGCCCGCTCGCCTCCGCCGTCCCCGCCCAGCCGATGGCGATCCCGCAGGAGTAAGGGCGGCGGCCGGAGCCGCCTGCCATTTCCGCGCCGGTTTTGAGCCTTTTCAAGCGCTTGCGGCGACATTTCCGATCCGCCGATTCTCCTGACGGGAGGGGGCGGAGGGGCTCGTTCGAAAATGCTCGATTCCCGCTTTCGGGGGCGATCGCAGGCAAGCCAGCACCCATCTCCGTAACCGGATGTTAACTTCCCGAATTTCTGCGTTCGGAATATAGCAACATGAGCCGGAACGCCTGTCAAGAAATTGTCTGATTTTCAGAAGCCAAGGGGCCGCTGGACAAAACGTCCGGACTCGACCAAGCTTGCCGATGGGGACGCGTACCTTCGCGCCGTTCCTGACGAACGGCGGAGCCGAGTTCGAAAGTCCATCCTGGCGGGACGGAGCTGGAGCATGGCGAAGCGCCCTTGGCCGCGGAAGCTTCTCACGGCGCTATGTGTCGGAACGGCTTTAGCGGCGTCAGCGCTTGCCGGCGCGGCGAGCGTCGAGGCCGCGGGCGTCGGCTGCAAGCTCATGCCCAACGACCGCGGCCTCCCGGGAAAGATCTTGCGATGCGGCGACAGCCTGACTGTCCGTCCGGCGGCCGGCGCCCATTATCGGATCATCCGCAGAGCGGAAGAGCCGCTTCCGATTGGCCTTCAGCTCGATGACGGGGCGATTCTGATCGAGTTCCACCCGACCGAGACCCAGAAGGATTTCGAGATCCTCACTCCGCTCGCCATCGCCGGAGTGCGCGGCACGAAATGGGCGATGGAGGTGGTGAAGACTCGGACCTCGACCCTTGTGCTCGACGGCGCAGTCGCCGTCACGAGCCGGCGGCTCAACGAATATGTGGTGCTGACCGCGGGGCAGGGGGTCGATATTTCCGTCGGCGACACGACGCTCGTGCAGAAGCAATGGGGGCAGGCGCGCGTGCGCGCGCTCATGAGCCGCTTCGGCGAATAGATGCGCCCGCTTTCGCTGCGGCGGGCGCTAACCGGCGCGTTCGTCGCGGCCGGACTTCTCGTTGGGGGCTGGATCGGCCTTGGCGAGATGCGGGGCGTCGCATCCGTGTTCGACCCCGTCGAGACGCTGACGCTCGACTGGCGGTTCCTCCTGGCCGGGCCGCGCATGGCGCCGGACGGCGTCGTGGTCGTGGCGATCGACGACGAAACGCTGAGCGACGCCAGCGGGCATGCGCTGTCGCGCGCTCTGATGGCGAAGATCGTCCTGGCGCTCGCCGCCTCGCATCCGCGCGTCGTCGCTCTCGACTTCGCCTTTCCGGACGCCAAGGAGGGGGACGCGGAGCTTGCGAATGCGCTGCGGGCGACGCCGAGCGTCGTCGCGGCGATCGGCCTCTTCGGAGAGAGCGCAGGGACCGCGCCCCGCGCCGCTCCGGAGCTGGCGCTGACGGCGAAGCCGACCCGAATTCTCTGGCCCACCCAAGCGATCGCGGACGCCGCCTTTGGGATCGGCCTCGCCAACGTCTCGACCGACCGGAGCGGCGTCCCGCGCTACATCCCGATGCTGTTTACGATCGACGACGGCGTCGCTCCGTCGCTCGCTCTCGCCGCGGCCTCGACGGCGGCGGGAGAGGACCCCATCGTCGCCGACGACGCGATCGTGGTTCAAGGCCGGACGATCAGGCTGGATCTCGGATACCACCTGCCGCTGCGCTTCTACGGGCCGTCGCGGAGTTTTCGGCGGATCAGCGCGGCGGACCTCATCGGCGGCGCCGCCGATCCCGCGACGGTGCGCGGCAAGATCGTCGTTCTGGGCATGACCGCGACGGGCCTCGCCGACACGTTCGCGACGCCCTTCGACCGCGTTACGCCTGGGGTCGATGTTCTGGCGACGGCGATCGGGAATCTCGCCGGCGGGGATCGGCTCGTCCGCGGGCCGGCGACGCGCCGCATCGACGCCGCGACGACGGCTCTGCTCCCCGTCGCCGTGCTTGGTCTGTTGGCCCTGCGCCGCGCAGCCGTCGGATTCGCGGCCGTCGGCCTTGTCCTCGCGGTTTGGGCGGCGGCGGTATACGTCGCCTTCCTCGAGGGCTTCTGGCTCGCCGTCGCCGCGCCGCTTTCTCTCGCGCTGGCGCTCGGCGTAGCCTTCGCCGCCGCCCGCATCGTCGTGGAGCGGGCCGAAGGCGGGAGGCTCGCCGCGGAAAAATCGGCGCTCGCCAAATTCCACTCGCCGCTTCTCATCGATCGCATCGCCAGCGAGCCGGATTTCCTCGCGAAGCCGGTGCGTCAGGAGGCGGCCGTGCTGTTCCTCGACCTCACTGGCTCGACCGGCGTCTCGGAGGCGCTGGGGCCCGAGTGGTCGCGCGACATGCTCAAGACCATGCAGACGCTTGTCGAGGGCGCGCTGGCCGCGCACAGGGGCGTGGTGATCAATTACATGGGCGACGGCGTTCTCGCCGCGTTCGGCCTGCCGGCGCCCGAGGCCGGCGACGCACGGCGGGCGTTGGCCGCGGTCGAACGACTTGCCGCAGACCTGTCGGTCTGGATCGCCGGACTGCCGGCCGAGGCGACGGGACGGCTGGACTTTCGGATCGGCGCCCATTTCGGCCCGGCGATCGTCTCCCGCCTCGGCTCGCCGGACCACCAGCAGATCACGCTCGCCGGCGATACGGTCAACGCCGCAAGCCGCCTGCTCGAAGTGGCGAAGGAGCGCCATTGCCGGATCGTCGTCACCGAGGATCTCGTCCGCGCGGCGCGCGCCGGCGGGGACGAGGCGTTCGACCTGAGCGGATATGAGGCGGCGACCGTTCCGATCCGCGGGAGGGCGGCGTCGCTGGAGGTCCGGATGCGGAGGTAGCGCTCGCGGCGCTCAGAGCCAAGTCAACCACGCCAAACAGGGGCTTCTTCGCTCGGCGCTTTGGCGAGGGCGCGTGAAGCGCGCTTCACGCCTCGCGATGACGGGGAAAGGGAGCTTCGCGCCTCGCTCCTCGCGATGACTGTTCAACACGTGCTATAGTTTCTTCTCATGATCGTCGTGTTCGACATCGGCAACGTGCTTCTGCGCTGGGACCCGCGCAATCTCTATCGCAAGGTGTTCGACGACGAGGCGCGGATGGAGCGCTTTCTCGCCACAGCTCTTGGCAAAGACTTTATTTTGCAGACCGACGTCGATCCGGATTTTTCCGCCGCGATCGAAAAGCAGGCGCGGGCCTTTCCCGAATTCGCCGACGAGGTCCGGCTGTACGACACGCGCTGGGTCGAGACGCTCGGCGGACCGATCGAAGTGAATGTTGCGCTGCTCCGCCGACTGCGCGCCGACGGCCGGGCGGTTCACGCGCTCAGCAACTATTCGACCGCCAAGTTCGCCGTGTCCGAGGATCTGCACGGCTTTTTGAAAGAGTTCGACACGCGCGTCGTCTCGGGCATGTCGGCGTCGCCAAGCCCGACCCGCGCATCTACGAGATTTTGCTCGAGCGCACCGGGCGCGAGCCGCACGAGCTTCTGTTCATCGACGACACGCTCGCCAACGTCCGCGCCGCCGAGGCGCTCGGCATGGGCGCGATCCATTACCTGGCGGGCGTCGATCTCGAACGCGAGCTCAAGGCGCGCGGGGTCGCGTTGTAAAGGCGGTCGGCCAAAGGCCGTCCCCCGCCGCCGCGCTTCGGCTCCGTCAGATTGCGCCCGGTGGAATGAAGGCGCAGTAGAGGTAAATGGTGTCGAACACGTTGGAGGCGTTCCATCCCGACCGGTCGGCGTCCGTCGCCGGGCGATAACAGAGGTGCGCACGATGGGTGTCGTTGCTCGGCGGGTCGCCGGGGATCGGCAAAAAGGTGATGCGCTCCTGAGGGATCGACACCCATCGCTCCTCGCGAGTCAGGAATTCGAACTGGTCGCCACGCTCGCGGTAGGTCGTCGCGGCGCAATCGTTGCCGCCGCAGCAGAGAAACCCATCTTTGCCCTTTACGCCGGTATAGATGTCATGGGCGCTCGCGCCGGAGAACGACGCCGCGAGGAGGGCGGCGCCGAAGGCCGCCCGCAAAACAGCTCGGATCATATCAGGTCCTCCTGTTGGCGGCCGGCAAAAGAAGCGATCCCGGCCGCAGTCCGTTTCGCCCTCCAGAACGCGGAACTCCCCCCAATCGTTGCGGAAAATGGAGACGCCGCGAGGGCGTCTGTCTTTCAAAATCGGCAAGCAGATTTCGTGCCAAGTCCGGGCCGAGGGGGTCCCGGCCGCGCTACATCCGGATGCGCGCGACGTCCCCCAGCGGTCGTCTCGGACTCGGGCCGGCCGGGCGGTCGGGGACGCCGAGCCGGAAAACGAAGGTCGCCTCCCAGCCGGGTTCGGGAGCAAAGCGGGCGAGCGCGCCGCCGAACGTGTCCGGCCTGCCGAGAGCGGCGTCGCGGTCGACGCGTTCGACCGGCTGGTTGAGCGGCTGGGCGGCCAGGTTCTCCTGGGTCGCCGCGAGATGCAGCCGCTGCCACGCGCGGCCGGCGGCAATCGCGGGCGCCATGGCGAGCCGGTCGCGCACAAAGACGATTCCGAGCGCCGGCGCCGTGGGAAGCTGCACGTCGCGGGTCATGGACAACCAGTAGGCGTCGCTGGCCTCGGCGCTCATGTCCGGCAGCAGTTTGGCGATGGTGGTCATTCCCGGCGAGAGGCCGGCGGCGTCGAGCGTCACGCCGTCGCGATGGGTCTCGATGGCGCGCCGACCGGAGCGGAACCAGCGGGCGCTATCCGCCGACATCTCCGGATCGTCAACGATCTTTTGCGTCGCCTCGACGATGAGCAGGGCGAGATCGCGCCGCGCTGCGGCGTCGGTCACGAAGGCGACCCGGACATCGTCGCCGAAGGCGAGACGGGAGAGGCGCGCCAGCGCCTCCGGCGCTATCACCGCGTCGGGCCGATAGGGGCCGCGGTTGGTGTGGCGAAGCGGGATGGCTGCAAACAGGTCGCTCTGGCGCGAAGCCGGCCTCAGGCTGGCTCGCGCGGCGAGGAAGGGCGCGTCGCCTGGCGAGAGAGTCAGCGCGCCCAGCGTCGGCTGGACGCTGACGGCGAGGCCGTCGGCGCGGGCGGCGATGGCGAGGTTCTCGATCGCCGCGCCGACGCCCAGGTGCATCTCCCGGCGGAAGGGATCGAACGCCCCGAGATTGCGCCGCCGGTCGGCGAAGACCTCGATCGCGTCCGGGCTGACGACAAAGAGCCAGGGCTGCGTGTCGTGCGGATTGGCGGCGAGGATGGCGGCGCGCACGGGCCGAAGGGCGCCCTCCTCGGGGCGACCCTCCCAGCTCCGCCACGGCTCATAGGCCCGCCCTTCGCCGGAGGCGCCGACGCCGCGATCCCAGGCGCGCCACCCGAGGCCGCCAAGGGTGAGCGCCAGAGCGCCGCCGCCAACCAGAACGCCACGCCGACCGAACACTTCAACGTTCCCCTAGAGCATGACGCCTTCAGGTCAAACCAGCTCCATCATTGCGGCCATCGTCTGCCAAGCGAGGCGTATTCCGGCGCCGTCCAGCGCTATTCAGCGCGCATTCGGCATGCGTTCGACACGCGTTCGGCGCTGGATTTGACCCTCTTATTCACCCGTGAATCGTGACCTTTCAATGCGTTACACTCGAGTTCGCGAAAAAATCTTTTCGCGCGAACTTTCTTCGCCATGCGCCCCATCCGACGCAAGCGGCCGCGTCCAACACGGCGTCGATCCGATTGCGCTTCGTCTGAGGCTCGCATGAACGGGATCATACCGGGTTTTCTGCGTTTCCGCAATCAAAAGTCGCGCTATCCCCCTTCACGCGAGAGGACAGCGCCGGCGCCTCTCTTCGCTCAAAACGAGGGACCGGCGAACGACAAACCTACCTCGCGGATCGCTTTGACGCTCGCGAGGACAAGGGCAGGAGCCGGCGCGACCCCGGCCAGCCGAACTGCGTCTACGCGACGGCGACAATCGCAACCTCTGTGAAATAGCCTCGGTAGAGGCGAACGTCGCGCGTGAGAAGCGGCCAACCTTCGGCGGTCGCCTGAGCCCCAAGGAAGAAGTCTGCGAGAACGTTCGGGCGTTGTCCGCCGCCGAGGCGGTAGCGGCGGAACGTTTGGCCCGCCAGGAACAGCGCAAGCCTGCTCATTGGCGCGAGCGTGAGGCTCATCTCAGCGATGGCGAGGTCAAGTTCCTCCTGCGCGTCGAATCCGGCCGAAAGTTCAGCGTAGACTGTATCGTTTATTGCCAGCGGCCCGCGGCGCCTGCACGCGACCAATGCGTCCATGGACCGTCCTACCCAAACGGGATCTCCGCCGAAGACGTCGATCAGGACATTGGTGTCGACGAGGGTCAATCGTCGCCCCGAAGCAGCCGCATGATCTGATCCGTCGTCTGCCCGCCGAACGGACCATTCGCCAGCGGCCGGCGACGGGCGATCTCCTTGAGACGCGCTCGAAACGCTTCGTCTTCGTTGGGCGTCGTCTCGCGCTCGATGATAACCCCGCCCTCCGGCCGCGCACGAACCGTTACGCGGTCGCCAGGTCGGATGCCTGCCGCCTCGCGGACGGCCTTGGGCAGTGTCACTTGCCCTTTCACCGTGACATTCGTCGCCATGAGACCTCGAGTAATACTGCTTGACTAACGTATTACCGAGTCGCGTTCGCGTCAATTCTGTTTCCCGCCGCAGCGACTGCGCTCGCCAAATGGGCGACGGCGGTCAGTCCACGGTGTCGAGCCCGATGTCGAGGATCGGGGCGCTGTGGGTGAGCCAGCCGACGGAGATCAGGTCGACGCCGGTCTCCGCGATGGCCGGCGCGTTCTCCGGCGTCACCCGACCCGAGGCCTCGCTGATCGCCCGTCCGCCGATCGTCGCGACGCCCCGCCGCAAATCGTCGAGCGACATGTTGTCGAGCAGGATCGCGTCGGCCTTCGCCGCGAGCGCTTCGTCGAGCTGGGCGAGGGTGTCGACCTCGACCTCGATCTTGACGAGATGGCCGACATGAGCCCGCACGCGGCGGACCGCCTCGGCCACCGAGCCGGCGATGGCGACGTGGTTGTCCTTGATCAACGCGGCGTCGTCGAGCCCGAAGCGATGGTTGGCGCCGCCACCGGCGCGCACTGCATATTTCTCGATCGTGCGCAGAAGAGGGGTCGTCTTGCGCGTGCAGACGATGCGGGCCTTGGTATGCGCCACCGACGCCGAGAGTCTCGCCGTCGCGCTGGCGACGCCGCTCAGGCGGCTGACAAAATTGAGCGCAGTGCGTTCGGCGGTCAGCACGCCGCGCGCCGGGCCGACGATGGCGGCGACCGTCGCGCCGGGCGTCGCCCGCGCGCCGTCGGCGAGCGCCGGCTCGAAGCGGATTGCCGGGTCGATCAGGCGGAAGGCGAGGGCGGCGAGATCGAGCCCGGCGATCACGCCGTCCTGGCGGGCGCCCATGACGCACCGGACCATTCTGTCGGCGGGCGCGATCGCATCGGTGGTGATGTCGCCGGCGCGGCCAAGGTCCTCGATGAGGGCCTGGCGCACGAGTGGCTCGATGAGCAGGGTCGGAAGGGGAACGAGCGGCATGTCAGGCTCTCCGGGCGCGGATTTCGGGGGCGAGCGCGGCGGCCTCCGCGAAGGCCTCCCCGAGCGTGAGGCGCAAACGCCTCGGCGTGGCCGGACGCTCGGGGAAATCGATCCGGCTGTGCGCGCCGAGACTGTGCTCCCGCTTCAGCGCGGCGACGGCGATCATCAGCGCGACGGAGGCGGGATCGGCGGCCGGCGACCCGGAGGCCGCTAGGGCCCCGAGCGGGCCGACCGCAGCGGCGAGCGTCGCGCCGTCGCGGTTCACGCCGGCGGCGCGCGCGAGGATCGGCCGCACGGACGCCGGATCGGCGCGGAGTGGCGCATTCGCCGGGCGAACCCGCGCGGGCGCGCCGAGCGGCGCGGAAGCGATCGAGCGGGCGACGATGGCGCCGAACACGGCCGCTTCGGTCAGCGAATTGCTGGCGAGCCGGTTGGCGCCGTGCAGTCCGGTCGAAGCCGCTTCGCCGCAGGCCCATAAGCCCGCAACCGAGCTCAGCCCTTCCGCGTCCACGGCGATTCCGCCCATGTGGTAGTGCTGCGCAGGCCGGATCGGGATCGGCTCGCGCGCGGGGTCGACGCCGGCCGCGCGGCAGGCTGCGGCGATGGCCGGGAAACGCTCCGGGAAGCGCACGCCGACGCCCGCGCGCGCGTCGAGGAATGTGCGCCGGCCCGCGGCGCGCTCGGCCGCGACCGCGCGCGCCACGACGTCGCGCGGCGCGAGCTCCGCTCCGGGAACGTCGGCCATGAAGCGTCGTCCGGTCTCGTCGACGAGGATGGCGCCCTCGCCGCGCACCGCTTCGCTGACCAGCGGCGTCGGGCGAACCGGAACGTCGAGCGCGGTCGGATGGAACTGGACGAATTCGAGATCGGCGAATTCCGCGCCGGCCCGCGCCGCCAGCATGAGGCCCTGTCCGATGCTGCCGGGTGGATTGGTGCTGTCGGCGTAGAGGCCGCCGATGCCGCCGGTCGCGATCACGACCGCCGCGGCCGGCAAGAGGACCGGCCCCGAGGGGCCGACCGCGACCACGCCGCGCACGCGGTCCTCGACAACCAGCCGACGCGCCTCGACCCCCTCGAGAACCGTGATCGAGGGCGTCGCGCGGGCCGCCGCGACGAGCGCGCGCATGATTTCGCGCCCCGCGCCGTCGCCGCCGGCATGAACGATGCGTCGGCGTGCATGAGCCGCCTCGAGCCCCAGCGCGAAGGCGCCGTCGCAAGCCCGGTCGAAGCGCGCGCCGAGCCGGGCGAGGGTCTCGATCGCCGCTGGGGCGGCGCGGGTAAAGAGTGCGACGACGCCCATGTCGCAAAGCCCGTCGCCGGCCGCGACCGTGTCGGCCGCGTGCAGGGCAGGGGCGTCGTCGGGACCGAGCGCCGCCGCCATGCCGCCCTGCGCCATCAGGCTCGAGCCTTCTGCGCCGAGCGGCGCCTTGGAGAGCACGACGACCGGGCGCGGCGCGAGCATGAGCGCCGTCGTCAGGCCTGCCACCCCGGCGCCGATGACGACAATGCGGGCGCCGAGCGCCAAGGGCTCGGCGGTCACAGCGCGAGCATCCGCTCGACGGCGCGGCGCGCGGCCGCCGCGATCGCCGGGTCGATCGTCACCTCGCCCTGCATGGTCTCGAGCGCGCGACGGATCTTCGACAGCGTGATCCGCTTCATGTGCGGGCAGAGCGCGCAGGGACGGACGAAGTCGATCTCGGGATAGTGGACCGAGACGTTGGCGCTCATCGAGCATTCCGTCACCAGCGCCACCCGCGCCGGCCGGTTGCGCCCGACATAGCCAATCATGTCGGCGGTCGAGCCGGTGAAGTCGGCCTCGGCGACGACTTCCGGCGGGCATTCCGGATGGGCGAGCACGACCGCGCCCGGATACGCCTCGCGCAATTCGCGGATGTCGCGCGCGCTGAACTGCTCATGCACCTCGCAGCGCCCGCGCCAGGCGACGATCTCGACCCGGGTCTGAGCCGCGACGTTCTTGGCCAAGAACTCGTCGGGAATCATGATGACGCGCGGGACGCCCAGCGACTCGACGACCTTCACCGCATTGGCCGAGGTGCAGCAGATGTCCGAGGCGGCCTTCACCGCCGCCGACGTGTTGACGTAGGTGACGACCGGAGCGCCCGGATAGGCCTGCCGGAGTAGCGCGACGTCCTCCGGCGCGATCGACTCGGCGAGCGAGCAGCCGGCCCTGGGGTCGGGAATGAGCACGGTCTTCGTCGGGTTCAGGAGCTTCGCGGTCTCGGCCATGAAGTGGACGCCGGCCATCACGATGACGCGGGACTCGCCTTTCGCCGCCTCGCGCGCCAGCGCTAGGCTGTCGCCGACAACGTCGGCCACGCAGTGAAAGATCTCCGGCGACTGGTAGTTGTGCGCCAGGATGATCGCGTCGCGCTCGCGCTTCAGGCGCAGGATCGCCTCGACGTCGGCCTCGAAGTCGGGCCATTCGAACGGCGTAATGACATGGCTCACGCGCTCGTACAGGGCGCGGGCGGCGGGCGTTGCGGCGGAAGGGGCGGCGGGAGCGTTCATGGTCTTATACTCACAGTGAGCATATCGGAGATATACTTATCATGAGAATAAGAGGAGTCAAGCCCGGGCGAGCGGCAGCTTGGTTCCCGCCGCGGCGCGCTCCTCGCGGACGGCGGCGCGGAAGCGAAAAGCCTTGGCGGGGCGCCCCCCGGTGTCGGAAACGGTCTCGCCAGTCTCCTCGACCAACTGCTGCTGCTCGATGAAGCGGCGGAAATTGGGCTTATGGACCCTCAGGCCCGAGATCGCCTCGACGCAGCGCTGGAGCTGCAGCAGGGTGAAGACGGGAGGCATCAGCTCGAAGACGACCGGGTTGTATTTGATCTTGGCCCTGAGCCGCGCGATGCCGGTCGCCAGAATCCGCCGATGGTCGCCGATCATCGGCTTGCCGAGCGCCGGCCCGTCGCTTTCGCCGCTCCGCCGCCGCGCTTCCTCGATCAGGCCGGCCACGTAGAGAAGCTCATAGCGCTGCAAGACGAGGTCCTCATTCCAGCGACGCCCGTCGAGGCCGAAAGCGATCGCCGCGCGCGTTTTCCGCCCCGCGCGCTCGGGTCCCCCCTCGATCCAGCGCCTAAGGCCCGGGGCGATCGTCGCGGCGACGATCGGCGGAATCCCCCCACGGTGGTCCTCCCAGGGAAAATAGTCGTACCACGGCCGCCAGGCCGCCCGCGCGACCGCCGCGCGCTCTTGGCGCATCAGGCCGAGGTAGCTGATCGAGATCGCACGGGCGCCGTTCGCTGCGTGGCGACGGTCGGAATCGGCGAAGGTGTAGAGCTGCTCGACATAGCCGAGCGGATGTCCCGTCTGCCTCTCGACCCAGGCGCGCAGACCCGACTGCAGCGAGCGGTGTCCGACCTCGAACGGGCCCGAAGGCAGCGCCCGGCCGTCGTCGATGGCGAGCACGAGCGCCGCGCCGTCGGCGACGGCGGCCAAGACGGCGATCAGCTCGACCGCGATCGGCTGCGCCGCGCCGCCATCTGATCTTTCGGTAGCTTGCTCGACCATCTCCGCCCCGCAGCATCCGCGCGCGGGTTTAGCGAGAAACGCCGCCGACGGAAATGGAGGCGTGGGCGTCATCGCGCGTGTGCACGACGGCGACGCTGTCGGCGTACAGGCGGCGCCAGCCGGGCTCGCGGTCGAGCGCGGCCACAATCCTCTCGTCCGGAGCGAAGAGAGTCCAGGCGATGTGGTAGCGCGCGAGCGTCGCCTCGATCGTCGCGGGATCGCCGTCGGCGAGCTTCTCATAGAGGCCGAGCATGTCGCCGCGATACATGTCGGCCCTTCCGTCGATGAATGGCCGCACCTCGGCGAAGATCAGATAGCCGCCGAAGCTGTAGGCATTGAGGACCGGCTTTTCGCGCAAGCCCGGGGGGACGGCGGCGACTGCGGCAAGAGGCGCGCCCGGCCCGTCGGTCCGCACGATCGGCGCAGCCGCGCGCAACGCTGCGAACGCCAGCGCGGCGGCGAGTCCGACGGACAGCGCCGGGCGCGCGACCGGCCGGACGTCGCCCAAGGGGCGGACCCCAATCGCCTCGGCGATCGGCTGCGCCAGCAGCATCGGCGCGACGAGGCCGAGGAGCTGCGCGTGACGCGTGTGCGCGAGCGCCATGGCGGTCAGCGCAGCGATGATCGCGACGCGGATCGGCGGCGCCGCCATGCGCTGTCTGAGGGCGAAGGCGATGAGTGCGATGAGCGCGACCTCCATCGGGCCGAGACGGCTGAAATCTTGCGGCGCCCATTCGCTGATGCGCGCGAGGTGCTCGACGCCGATGAGCTTGAACGGGAAGACGAGCGCCTCGAACCCGTAGGGATTGACGAGCGCCGCGGCGACGGAGGCTAGCGCGAACAGCGCCCACCCACGTGCGGCGAATGCGCCGGCGGCGGGCTCCGCTTCGAGGACGGCCTCGCAGGCGAACGGCGCAATCAGCGCGAGGCCGAAGACGAAGCCGCCATGCATGTTCGCCCAGAGCGTCATGAGAAACGCGAGCGCGAGCGGTGGGACGCTGTCGCGGTCGCGCGCGGCGAGGAGGCCTGCCGTCCAGAGCGCGGCGAGCGGCAGCGCCAGCACATGCGGACGCGCATGCAGGGTCGGCGCCCACAGCCCGACGCCAAGCGCGACAACGACGCCGAGCGGCGCGCCCGAAAGATCGCGCGCGACCCTGAGACCGAGCACGAGCGCGGCCGCGGCGGCGGCGAAGGCGGTCAGCAGCGCGACCCCGTTCCAGCCGCCGGCGCGGAAGGCGAGCGCAAGAACGATCTCGGACAGCCACTCGTGCGCGGTCCACGGCGCGCCCGGCATGGAATGGCTGAACGGATCGCCGCGCGGGACGGCCTCGTGGGTCATGATCCACGCGCCGGTCGCCAGATGCGACCAGGTGTCTCCGTCATTGAGCACGGCCGGTGCAAACGCGCCCATGGCAAAGACAAAGGTCGCGATCAGAGAGAGGACGAAACCCGACGCGCGCGCCCCGTTGCGAGCCGCGCAGGCGGAGGCGGGGCAAAGCAGGGCGACCGACATCGGCCCAGCGTGGATGAGACGGAATAAGGCTGAGTTAACGGCTTCACGCGACAGGCGGAGGCGCCCGACGGGCTGTCGATCCTTTGCGGCGCTCGCCGTCGTCCCTTCTTCCACCCTTTGATCGTTGGCGCGGACCTTTCCCGACGTCAGACTGGAGACCATAGAGATCGCGCCCCGTTGCCCCCCCGCGGCGCGCGAGCGCTTGATCGTCTTTCCACGACGACGACGAGCGCAGGCCCCGCGCGGATGCCGCGTCCGCGCGGGGCTAATCGCCCGTCTCGCCCCAGGACCGGGGACGTCGGCGGGGCGTTCGAAGCAGCGGAAGGGCGCCGCGACGACGTCCGGAAGTGGAGCGCGCGTAAATGAACCGTCTTGTCCCGTCCTTCGCCATGATTTGCATGTCGGGCGCAGCTTTTGCCGCTTCATCCGCGAGCTCCGCCTCAGCAGGCGGCGATGTGAGCGGCGGGGGCGCGGCGGCGGCTTCGGCCTCCGCCAGCAGTTCGTCAGACGGCGAGCCGACGAGCCGCGCCTCCGCCTCCGCGACAGGCGCGGCGACGGCGTCCGCCCGCGCGACCTCGAGCAACGAGTCGTCCACGAGCTCGGCCTCCGCTGGCGCCCCGGGGGGCGGAGCGCCGACCGGGGCTGCTTCCGCGAGCGGCGGCGTTTCGGGGTCGTACCGGGGCGGCGGATGGCCACCCGACGCCCAGCACTGACAGTGATCCCGGCGGGAGGTCGGAAAATGTCTGCAACTCCTTTCCATATGATGTCGATGGGCGATCGAATGAAATCGATCGCGAAACTCTGCAGCGGGGTTTCCCGACTCTTGCTCGCCGGGAGTTTCGACGCGGAGGCGTTTCGGGATCCGGCGCTTGACCCGGACCTGTCGACCTGGCGCGCGTACCGGCAGCACCAGCAGGCCGAGCGCATCGAGGAGGAGGCCGAAGTGATGATCCACGACTTCGGCGTCGACGCCTATTCCGAGGCGCGCCGAAGGGAGCTGGAAGCCATCGCCGAGACGCGTGCGCGCCACTGGGCCCTCGTCGCGCTGGCGATCGCGCGGAAGACGTATGAGAAGCGCGGCGCCGAGCCGCCCAGCCGGTCGCGGTGGACACACTGAGACGCATTCGAGGCTGAGGCTTCGTCGCGACAAGTTGACGTCCACACCGCGGGCGCCGGCGTTGCGTCGCGGTCGCTTTCCGGGCGACATGGGAGCCATGACGGCCTCCTCGATGTCGATTGTCCTCAGCGTCGCGGCGACGTTCTTCGTCGCCGGGGTGGTCAAGGGCGTGACGGGCATGGGATTGCCGACCGTCGCCATGGGCGTGCTGGGCGCGCTCGTCTCGCCGCTGACGGCGGCGGGCCTGTTGATTGTTCCGGCCTTCGTGACCAACGTCTGGCAGTTGTTTGCGGGGCCGAGCTTGTGGCCGCTCCTCGGCCGGCTGTGGCCGATGATGGCGGCCGTCGTCGCCGGAACGTTCGCGGGAGCGCCGCTGCTCGCCAGCGGCAATGTCCGGCTGACGACCTCAGCCCTCGGCGCGGCGCTCGTCGCCTACGCCGGATACTCGCTGGCAGCCCGGCCGCTCAGCGTGCCGGCCCGGCATGAGCCGTGGCTCGGGGCGGTGGTCGGGGGCGCGACGGGAATGGTCACTGGCGGGACCGGCGTCTTCGTCATCCCGGCTGTGCCCTATCTGCAGGCGCTCGGCCTCGAAAAGGACGATCTCGTCCAGGCGCTCGGCCTGTCGTTCACGATCTCCACGATCGCGCTCGCGGCCGGCCTCGCCTCGCGCGGCGCCTGGCGCTTCGACAGCCTGGGCCCGTCGTCGCTGGCGATCGTCCCGGCCCTCATCGGCATGTGGGCCGGGCAGATTATTCGCGAAAAGGTGAGCCCGCCGACCTTCCGGCGCTGGTTTCTCATCGGCCTCCTCCTCCTCGGCGCCGAGATGGCCCTGAGGCCGCTCATCGCCGGGTAGCGGGAGAGCGGACCGGCGCCGGCTCTGAGGCCATTTGCCACGTTGCCCGGAGAGGCCGCGCGGAGGAAAAACACACGAGCGGGAAACGCGCGATCGGACGACGCGCGAACGGAGACTGGTACAGTCGAGCCTGTGGCCGCGGTCGTTATCGCCGCAGAAGCGGCGCCCGAGCACAAAACTCAAAGGAGAGCGCTTCGCGCGTAAGAAAGAGGACGAAGGAGTCTAGACTGTGAGAGTCCTGGTCTGTGGTGGACGCGACTGCGACGACAGGGATTTTGTCGAGAAGACCCTGGACCGGCTGCTCGCCGCGCGCGGGCCGTTCGAGCGGCTCATTCACGGCGACGCGCGAGGCGTCGACCGGATGGCGGGCAAGTGGGCGCGGGACCACAACGTCCTCGAATGGGATTTTCTCCCGGAGTGGCACCGGGTCGACACGGAAGACGGCCTGAGTCGCAACCAACGGATGATCGAGGCGGGCGCCCCCGACCTCGTCGTCGCGTTTCCCGGTGGAGCGGGAACGGAAAACATGGTCGAACTGGCGAAAGCCGCGCACATCGAGGTCGTGGAGGTCGCATTTCCGCCCAAGGCCCGGGCCTAGGAGCCAATCGGATTTAACGATATACTGACTGATCATTGAGTTTTTGTCTTTTCTGAGAAACAAAACGGCAACAACATCAGCATATTGTGCGCCTCGAAAACCTCGAGTCCAACAGGCTGCTAGTGGTCAAAATCAAGCGCTTGCAACCCGACTGAACAGCAGCAGTGCGCAACAAGCGGTGGTCGCCCAAGGGCGAGCCGAAGGGGTCAAATCGACCCGAAAGCGCACGTTCCCGGTCGGCGCCGACTGTGATCACTTCATGGGTCTGCCGGCCGTTTCTGGGGCGGCGATCGTTCCGCAAAGCGTGACGACGGCGAGTGCGATCAGGTAGATCGAGATTGGCCACGGGGCGCCGTTCGTCCACGACAAGAAGGTCGCGGCTGCGAATGGCGTAAGACCCCCACTGATGGCGGCGCCGATCTGGAAGCCGAGCGAAGCGCCGCTGTAGCGCATCGGGGCGGCAAAAAGTTCCGTGTACCAAGGGGCGCCGACAGCGAAGCCGATCATCTGCCCGAAGATGATCGCGGCGACAATCGTCAGCGTGATGAGGAGCGGATCCTTGGTGTCCAACAGCCAGAAGAACGGGAACGCGAAAGCGATCGCGAACGCCGTGCCGGCATAGAACATTGCCTTGCGGCCGATCCGGTCGGAGATCCAGCCAAACAGCGGGATCGCAAACAGAGCGACAACGGATGAGACGAACACCGCGTTGAGGATCACGCTGCGCGGCATGGCGAGTCGGACCGTGACGTAGTTGATTGCGAAAACGCCGGCGATCATGGCGTAGCTGATCTCGGAGAGCTTTAGTCCGATCGCGGTAAAGAAGGCTCGCGGTTCTTTCGTCAGCACCTCGACCAACGGCAGCCGCGCGACCCTGTTTTCTGCTTGCAGCTCGCGAAACACCGGCGTTTCCTGCAATTGCAGACGGATGTAGAGTCCAACCCCCGCGAGAACGATGCTGATCAGAAAGGGAATGCGCCACGCCCATCCGAGAAGGTCCGCCTCCGACGTACGGGACAGGACTGCGAAAATGCCGACTGCGCAAAGGGTCCCGAGTGGATATCCGAGCTGAACCATCGAGCCGAGAAGCCCTCGGTTCTGACTCTTCGCATTCTCGACTACGATCAGCACGGCGCCGCCCCATTCTCCGCCGAGTCCCACACCCTGAAGCAGCCGCAGCAGAACCAGCAAGACCGGCGCTGCGACGCCGATCTGCCCATAAGTGGGAAGGAGGCCGACGAGGAAGGTGCCAAGCCCCATCATGACAATCGTCGTCGCCAGCATCGCCTTACGGCCAACGCGATCGCCGAAGTGTCCAAAGACTGCAGCGCCGAGGGGTCGCGCAAAGTAGCCGACGCCTAGGGTTCCGAAGGACGCGATGGCGCTCAAGCCGGGGTTGGACGATGGAAAAAACAGCTTGGGGAAAATGAGAGCGCTGGCGGTGGCGTAGATGAGAAAATCGTACCACTCTACCGTCGTCCCGATGATGCTCGCTATGACGACCCGCTTCATTTCAGTTTCGCGAGCGGCGAACAATTCGTCGTCTTCAGCCTCTACCGCTATGCCCATGACAGCCCCCAATCTCCAGTCCTCGCCGCGCCGGGCGTCGGCCTTCCTTTTTTAGCGCAGGAAGCCACGTAATGTTACGGCGTCCTATTGAGACGCGTCCGCCCTGGTCATCCGAGACAAGAAGGGCGCGATATTTGGTACGGCTACCCGAGCGAACCCCGCCCTCCGGGTCACGCAGTTCATCGGCCGCTTGCCTATACACTTGCGACGTTCTCGGTCGCGACCGGCTATATCCGCTCCACATCGACTCCGGCTGTCTGTTGCGAAGCAATTGAGCAATGCGAGGAAACGCATCCATCGCCGAGGCGCCTTGCGATGGCGGTTTGAGGAACGCATGTCGATGAGCAGCAGGAGGCTCAGGCGGAAATCTCGTGCGCCTCGATGCGGTATCGGAACGCCGCGGGATCGAGACAATTGAGCCTCGCGCCGCCGACCTCCCCCTGAGGGTACATGAGGAAGGCGATCGGCTTGCCCGTCGATCCGGGGAGCGACAAGTCATGGCCGCAATTGAGCGCGATCCAGTTGCCCTCGCAGCCGCCGATCAGCGCCTGCCGTGCGGCCACGACTTTGGGATCGTCCGCGCCAAGATGAGTCGGCGGCTCTTCGAGCATGACCTTCCGCACGTCCGCCGCGTCCACTGGCGTCCATCCTAGCCCTTCGAGATAGACGTCCGCCCTGCAATGCTGCGCCTTGGTGACGTCGGGCGAGCCTGCGCCGAGGCACTTGTAGCCGAAGCGCGACGGCGCCACGCGAACGCCGTAAAGGTCGCGGGCGGGAAGGCCCGCGGCGCGGGCGAGACCGACGAACAGCCCGTTGATGTCCGCGCACTTGCCGCCGAGGCGCCCGCTCGACAGCATCGCCCCGACGTCACCGGAGCCACAGCCGGGGGTGGCCGCAACGCGCTCGGTGTTTGCGACCAGCCAATCATAGATCGCGCGCGCCTTGTCGCGATCGGTCGCGGCGCCCGCCACAATCCGGTCGGACGTTTCCTTCACGATCCCGTCTGTGGGAATGAAGGCTGTCGGCTTGAGAAAGAGAGCGCGCTCCTCCGCCGAGATCGGTAGGGTTTGACCGCCGCCTGCGGCGATCAGGACCGACCGGTCGCGGGTCGCAGCCCGACTCACGATCTCCGCTCGCCGAGCGCCCGTCCGGCCGCGCCAGACGAGATGAACCATCGCAGCCCATAAACTGGATCTCGTACGAACTCGACCGATTCAGCATTCCCGGTCCAATCCGTGTCCAAGGGCCGGCTCCAGAGGGAATCGTCAAATGCGGCTGCGGGTGCCCAGATCTGCACGGGGTCCGATGATGCGATCTCGATGACTGTGCGGACCTCGAAGGTACGCCAGTCGCCGGGCGCAACAGCGAATGCGACCGGATCGGCCCATGCGGCGCGTTGCCCGGTGGCCGCAGTCGCCGCGGCGGCTCCCGCTTTGAGAAAGGTTCGGCGGCTGAACATGAACTCCCTCCCCAGAGATTGACGATGGGCCGGGAACGGCAATCGAATACTCGGAGACTGCGCGCCCGTGGCCCCCAACATGCCTTCCCACGGGCCGCAAAGCTAGAGCCGACTGACCAAGCGCCGTCGTGCAGGCGGTCTGCCTCAGCCGCTTTACGTCGACTCTGGCCGTCGCCTTCGCGCAAGGAGCGGCCGCTTCCCGGTGGCGCGTCGAAAGCGTCAAATCAACCCCTGAGCGGTCAGTGACGGCGCAAAGATCAAGAAATTCGCACTGTGAGGTTTTGGGATAAAAATGGGGAGTTTTGAGAGATCACGGCAGTCGCGAGGTGAATCCCATGCTTGTCACGACCACTGCGCTGGCAATGCGCGCGATGTACGCCGACCTCGTTTACACCTCACAGCACATGCAGGTCATCGCCAACCGAGAAGGAAATCCCTTCGGGATCGCGATTAGAGCTTTCGGGGCGGCTACGACATTGGCGGCGGCTCGACTGCCGTCGCCCCGCTTCAACAGGGTTGTCGGCTTAAATCCAGCCAAAACAGCGTCGCTCCAAGACATTCTTGCTTGGTATGCCGAACGACCATGTCAACGACCACAGCGACACCGTTCCGATGCGCGGCGATGCGGGCGACCGCATGTTCGCTACGAAATAACGCTTTTCAACCGGCCGCCTTCTTGCCAAGCTTTCGGGCCGCGGACATGTTTCCCTCGTTCTTTGACATGGCCGATTCTATGCTCACGACATCTCTCATTTTCAGTGTCGTCTTCTTCGTCGCAGCCCTCGTCTCGGCCCTCGTCGGTCTGGCGATTCGCGTGTATATGGCCGAGCGGGTACGGCTTGAGCATGCGCGCGACATGATCGGCGGCGTGACGGGCCTCGTCGTCACGCTGGTGGCGCTCGTCCTCGGCTTGCTGATCTGGACGGCTTTCGGGGTCTTCTCGACGCAGAAGGCCGAGCTACAGGGG
>NZ_JBKQOT010000430.1:0-6363 GCF_052145395.1 Roseiarcus sp. | reverse complement strand
TCGCCCCTCGCGGGTCGCCGCGCATGACTCGGGGTCGGTGCGGTTCGCTACACCTTCACCGAAGAGGACTTTCACCTCATGCCTCCTGCCGGTCTCCCGGCGCTCCCGTCCACCTCATCAGCAAAGGGTCGGTTATGACCCGTTCGCCAAGCCGTCCGTGAACGGCCGCTTCTTGCGCATAGCGCGCGGCGGAGCTTGACGCATTGGCGCACCGCTACCGCCGATCCCTCTCCGCCGCCCTTCGCAGCGCCTCGGCGAGCGCGCCGCCGCCGGGGGACGGGCGGTTCGCCTGGGCGTTGGCGGCGCGAACCGCCTTGGCGTCGTTGCCGCGCCCTCGCGCCTCGTCGCGTGGGCCCTCGGGGTCGGCGAGCCGCATCGTCAGCGCGATCCGTTTGCGCGGGACGTCGACGGAGAGGACCTTGACCTTGACGACGTCGCCGGGCTTTGCCACGGATCGCGGGTCCTTGACGAAGGTGTTGGCCATCGCCGAGACGTGCACGAGCCCGTCCTGGTGGACGCCGACATCGACGAAGGCGCCGAAGGCGGCGACGTTGGTCACCGTCCCCTCCAGCACCATGCCGGCCTTCAGGTCGCCGATCGTCTCGACCCCTTCCTTGAACGCCGCCGTGCGGAAGGCGGGGCGAGGGTCGCGGCCGGGCTTCTCCAGCTCCTTGAAAATGTCGGCGACGGTCGGGACGCCGAAGCGCTCGTCGGCGAACTCGGCGGCCCTTAAGCCCGAAAGCGCTTTCGGATTGCCGATCACGGCGTGGATGTCGGCCTTGAGCTTGTCCAGAATGCGCCGCACCACCGGATAGGCCTCGGGATGGACGCCGGAGCGATCGAGCGGCTGGTCTCCCCCGGTGATGCGCAGGAAGCCGGCGCTGAGCTCGAAGGCCTTGGCGCCGAGGCGCGGCACGTCCTTGAGCGCCGCGCGGGTCTTGAAGGCCCCATGCGTCTCGCGATGGACCAAGATCGCTTGCGCCAGCGCTTCGCCCACACCCGAGACGCGGGCGAGGAGCTTGGCCGAGGCCGTGTTGACGTCGACGCCGACGGCGTTGACGCAATCCTCGACCACCGCGTCGAGCGAGCGGCCGAGCTTCTGCTCAGAGAGGTCGTGCGGGTACTGGCCGACGCCGATCGACTTCGGGTCGATCTTGACGAGTTCGGCCAGCGGGTCCTGCAGGCGCCTGGCGATCGAGGCGGCGCCCCGAAGCGTCACGTCGAGGCCGGGCAGCTCTTGAGCCGCGTAGGCCGAGGCCGAATAGACGGAGGCCCCCGCCTCCGACACCGTCACCTTGGTGAGCTTGAGCTCCGGATTGCGGGCGAAAAGGTCGGCGACCAGCTTGTCCGTCTCGCGCGAGGCGGTGCCGTTGCCGATGGCGACGAGCTCCGCCTTGTGGCGGACGGCGAGCGCCTTGAGCACGCCGAGGCTCTCGTCCCAGCGCCGTTGCGGCTCATGCGGATAGATCGCCGTCGTCTCGACGATCTTGCCGGTCGCGTCGACCACGGCGACCTTGACCCCGGTGCGGAAACCAGGATCGAGGCCGATGGTCGGCCGCCCGCCGGCGGGCGCCGCGAGCAGGAGGTCGCGGAGATTGGCGGCGAACACCCTTACCGCCTCGTCCTCGGCCTGAGTCCAGATCCTGAGCCGGAGATCGACCGCGAGCTGGGTCTCGATCTTGGTCCGCCACGCCCAGCGGGCGGTGTCGAGAAGCCAGCGGTCGCCCGGGCGGCCGCGGTCGGCGATGGCGAAGCGCCGCGCCACCGCCAGTTCGAACGGACCGAGCGTCTTCGTCGCAGGATCGGCGTTGGGGTCCGGGACCAGCTTGAGGTCGAGGATCTCTTCCCGCTCGCCGCGCATCAGCGCCAGCGCCCGGTGCGAGGGGATTTTCGTCAGCGGCTCGAAGAAGTCGAAATAGTCGGAAAACTTGGCGCCGGCCGCCTCCTTGCCCTCGCGGACTTTCGAGACGATGCGCCCGCCCGTCCAGAAATCTTCACGGAGGCGGCCGATCAGCTCGGCGTCCTCGGCGAAGCGCTCGGTCAGGATCGCGCGCGCGCCCTCGAGCGCTGCCTCAGCGGTCTTGACGGCGTCGGGCTTCACGAAGGCTTCGGCCTGCGTCAGCGGTTCGCGCTCCGGGTGGGAAATGAGCGCCACGGCCAGCGGCTCGAGGCCGTTCTCCCGGGCGATCTGCGCCTTGGTGCGTCGCTTCGGCTTGAACGGCAAGTAGATGTCCTCGAGCCGCGCCTTGGTGTCCGCTTCGAGGATTTTGGCTTCCAGCGCCGCGTCGAGCTTGCCCTGCTCGCGGATCGACTCAAGGATGGTCTTCCGCCGATCTTCCATCTCGCGGAGATAGGCGAGGCGCGTCTCCAGCGTGCGCAGCTGCGTATCGTCGAGCGCGCCGGTCGCCTCCTTGCGGTAGCGGGCGATGAAGGGCACGGTCGAGCCTTCGTCGAGGAGCCCGACGGCCGCCGCGACCTGCGCTGGCTTGACGTTGAGTTCCTCAGCGATGCGTTCGGCGATGGGTTTCATGGGGTTCGAATCGTGAATAGCGGGATGCGAAAAGGGTATGCCTGTTTTCGCAAGAATTCCGCATGGTCAAGGAGTCTCAGGCGAGAGGCGATTCGGTTGAATCGCGTCTCGCTCGAGGGAGCGGAGCGCCGCTTTTAGAGCAAGACGCATTCGGGTTGAAGCACCGACGTCACTGCGAGGGGCTTCGCGACGAAGTGGGCCGGGGGTCGTAGGGCGCACAAAATGATCGCTTGTCCTGGCCGCCATGATCAGCGGCCAAGCGGGTGAATACGCAATGCAGCGCCTTGTCTTCATCACGCTCGCGTTCGCCCCGGTGGGGGCGGTCACAGCGAGCGTCAGCCAAACGAACGTCGAACTTTCAGGTCGAAGGGTCTGGGCCCGCGGTCACGCCCATCCTGGCGAGGCCGAGGTTGAACAAGCGCCAGGTCTTCGCGGCGAAATCGTCCTTATGCTCGAGCGCTCGCTCTTCGATCAGCTTCCAGGACACGATTGCGATCGCGAGCGAGACGGCGGCCGAGGAGGCCATCATTGCAGCGAGCGTCAGGGCTGGAAAGAGAAAGGCCAGGGTCTGCTGGACCGGGAAGGCGTAGATGTAGACGCCGTAGGAGTAGTCGCCCCAGTCGTTGAAGCGGCGAATGCGTCCGCCGGGCACATAGGCGAGATGCAGGACGAACGGCGCCATCGCAAGGAGATAGACGATCAGGAATGTCGTCCTATCGAACGAAGCCACGACCAGCGCCGCGAGCAGCGCGAGCAGCGTGCCGACTCCCATGGGAACTCTGTCGCGCCATAGATAGAGCGCCGATCCGTAGAGATACATGAACATGCGGATATTCGCGCCGTTGAACGCGCCCTCCGAAAAGCGGCCGCGCAGGACGATCACGAAGAACAGCGCGACGGCCACGACGGAGACGAACCGCATCCCCTTGGATCGCAGAGCGGGCAGGAGCGCGAAAGCCACCCAAAGCACAGCAACGTAGATGTACATCCTGACCTCGACCGGCATGGTCCAGAGCGAGCCGTTGAACTCGCCCTTGAGCGGCAGGGTGTCGAATACGCCGGGCAGCGAATACCGGATGCCGCCGAGGAGCGTCCCGCATTTGGCGAAATAGCTCCAGGTCATGTCGGAGGCGAAATAGTCGTGAAGCGGAAGCGTGGTCAGCGCCGGAGCAAGCACGAAGACCGTGAGCAGGAGCATGACCCATAGCGCCGGATAGACCCGCAACGCCCGCGCCCAGAAGAAACTGATCAGATCGCCACGATTGACGAGGCTCGCGGTCACGAGAAAACCGCTGGTCACAAAAAGGGCGTCGAGACCCATTTCGCCTAAGGAAAATCCGACGCGCCTAAAAACCGGCTCCGTCTCGGGCGGCAGCCCGAGCGCGCCGATGCTGTGGGCGAACAGCACCGTCATCGCCGCGGAGAAGCGGAGCAGGGTGAAGTTGTTGTCCCGGCCTACGGCGTAGTGGGAAAGCCGCATTGCGTCCTCAGGCGTTGGAGGGGCGCGGGCAAGCGCGCAAGGCGGCGGCCTTCGCCGTCATTCGGCCGCCCGCACAGGCCGCTCCGGCTGGGCGAAGCGCTGCGCTTTCAAAAGCTCGGCAATCATGAAGGCGAGCTCGATCGACTGCTCCGCGTTGAGCCGGGGATCGCAATAGGTGTGATAGCGGTCGCGCAGGTCCGCCTCCGAGATCGCCCGCGCGCCGCCGGTGCATTCGGTGACGTTCTTGCCGGTCATCTCGAGGTGGACGCCGCCGGTGTAGACGCCTTCGGCCGAGCAGATCGCGAAAAAGTTGCGCACTTCGGCGGAAATGCGGTCGGTCGGCCGGGTCTTGTAGCCGGACGCCGTCTTGATCGTGTTGCCGTGCATCGAGTCGGTGACCCACAGAAGCTGACGGCCGTCGCGCTTGGCCGCGCGCAAGAGCGGCGGCAGCGCCGCCTCGACCTTGTCGGCGCCGAAGCGGCAGATCAGCGTGAGCCGCCCGGGCTCGCGTTCCGGATCGAGCGCCTCGATCAGCCGCATGAGGTCGTCAGGGGTGATCGACGGGCCGCATTTGAGCCCGATCGGGTTCTTCACGCCGCGGCAGTACTCGACATGGGCGCCGCCGAGCTGGCGGGTGCGGTCGCCGATCCAGATCATGTGGCCGGAGGTCGCGTAGTAGTCGCCCGAGGTGGAGTCGAGCCGTGTCATCGCCTGCTCGTAGCCGAGCAGCAGCGCCTCGTGCGAGGTGTAGAAGTCGGTCGCCCGCAACTCGGGGTGCGCCTCGGCGTCGAGACCGATCGCGCGCATGAAGCCCAGCGTCTCGGTGATCCGGTCGGCGACGCCCTGATAGCGTTCGGACTGCGGGCTGTCCTTGACGAACCCGAGCATCCAGCGGTGGGCGTTCTCGAGATTGGCGTAACCGCCGGTGGCGAAGGCGCGCAGGAGGTTGAGCGTCGCCGCCGACTGGCGATAGGCCTCGAGCTGCCGGCGCGGGTCCGGCTCGCGCGCTTCCTCGGTGAAGTCGATGTCGTTGACGATGTCGCCGCGATAGGCGGGCAGCGAGACGCCGTCGATCGTCTCGAGATCCGAGGACCGGGGCTTGGCGAATTGACCCGCGACCCGGCCGACCTTGACGATCGGCGAGGCCGCCGCGAACGTCATTACGACGGCCATCTGCAGGAACACGCGGAAGAAATCGCGGATGTTGTCGGCCGAGTGCTCGCCGAAGCTCTCGGCGCAGTCGCCGCCCTGGAGCAGGAAGGCCTCGCCTGCGGCGGCGCTGCCAAGCGCGCGCTTGAGTTTGCGCGCCTCGCCCGCGAACACGAGCGGCGGGTAGCCTGCAAGCTGCCGCTCAGCCTCGGCCAGCGATGCGAGGTCCTTATAGGCCGGCGCCTGCTCGACCGGCTTCGTTTGCCAGCTGTCGGGGGTCCAACGTTGATTCGCCATTCAATACGCCTCGGCCCTCTTCCAAACGCGGCCTTTTGACCGGACCGCGCGTTTTATACAAGCCGAACCCTGAGAGCGATATGCCGTTTTTCGGAGCAGGCTCTCGTTTATTTCAGGGACCGGCGCGTGCATTCCCGGTCGCGCACCGGCGCCCGACATGCCACCATACCGCCCCCAGCCTTCGATTCCCCACTTGACCGCCGTCTCCTCCATAACCGCACTGCTCGTCTCGGTGCTTCTGCTGATCGGCGGCAACGCCCTGATCGGCGTGACGACGCCGTTGCGGGCGCGCCTTGACGGGTTCCCCGACCTGGTCGTCGGGCTTCTGGGGTCCGCCTATTTCGCCGGCATGTTGGCTGGTACTCTGGCCGCTCCCGTGATCATCCGTCGCGGCGGCCACATCCGCGCCTTCGCCGCCTTCGTTTCGCTGGCGGTCGTTTCGGTCGTTCTCATGCCTGTTTTCCCCTGGCCGATCGCGTGGCTGATCTTTCGCGCGCTCCTGGGCTTCGTCTTCGCCGGCCTCTACGCGGTGATCGAAGCCTGGATCAACGCCAAGGCGACCAACGCCAATCGCGGGGCGCTCTACGCCCTCTACCAGATCGCCAATTTCAGCGCCTCCGCGAGCGGCCAGATGGCCCTGCAGCCGCTTGGGCCTGGCGGCTTTTCGGCCTTCGCGGTCGCCGCGGCGCTCCTGGCGCTCGCGATCGTTCCGATGGCGATGACCAGCGTCGACCCGCCCGCCCAGCCGCGCAGCGTCCGCCCCCGGCTCCTGTGGCTCATTCGCGCAGCCCCGGTCTCATGCCTCGCGGTTCTCGCAGCCGGGGCCGCGAACGGCGCAGCGTTCGCGCTGGGCCTGGTGTTCGCCGTCGAGATCGGAATGTCGCCCGACCGGGCGCCCCTGTTCACC
>NZ_JBKQOT010000429.1:0-4861 GCF_052145395.1 Roseiarcus sp. | reverse complement strand
GTCCCGCTGGCAGCCCGCGGCGATCAGTAGGTCATAGGCCTGCTTGAGCAGCGTGCGGTCGAAGCCCGAGCCGTCGCTCTCGGGCGGCGTATAGGGTTCGCCGAACACGGCAGCCGGCAGCTTGTCGCGGAACGGCTCGATGAGCTTGAGTTCGTCCGGCCCCGGCTTGCCCTTGGCCTCCATCGGCGTGTTGGGAAAATAGGAAACGATCCGCTTGTAAGCGGAATACATGATGTTCTTGTTGGTCCACTCGAAGTCGAAGGCGAGCCCAATCGCCTCGCGCACGCGCGGGTCCTTGAACTGCTCGCGGCGGGTGTTGAGGTACCAACCCTGCGTGCGGGACGGCTCGCCGTTGTGCAGCGTCTCCTTCTTGACCCGACCATCCTTGGCGGCGGGGAAATCATAGGACGTCGCCCAGAAGCGCGAGGTGTACTCCTCGTGATAATTGATCGCGCCGGCCTTGAACGCCTCGAAGGCGACCCGCCGCTCGCGGTAATATTCGAAACGCAGGCGGTCGAAATTGTTCTGGCCAAGGTTCACCGGGAGCTTCGCGCCCCAATAGTCGGGCCGGCGCTCGTACTCGATGAACCGTCCCTGCTCGAAGGTTTTCACCATGTAGGGTCCGGAGCCGAGCGGCGCGTCGAGCGTGGCGGCGGTGAAGTCGCGGTCCTTCCACCAGGCGGACGAGAAGACCGGCATGCCGACGACGATGAGGTGCGCGTCGCGGCTGCGGTCCTTGACGAAGCGCACATGGACGACGTCGTCGCCCTCGGCGGCGGCGGATTCGACCTCCCTGAGAAGCTGGGCGTAGACCGGATGGCCCTTGTCCCTAAGGATGTTGAGCGAGAAGGCGACGTCGGCCGCCGTGACGCAGGAGCCGTCGAAAAACTTGGCCTCCGGCCTCAGCCTGAACCGGTAATCGAGCCTGTCGCCCGAGACGCGCACCGATTGGGCGAGCAGTCCGTAGACCGAATCGGGCTCGTCGCCGTTGGCGGTCATCAGCGTGTCGAAGGTCGCGCCCATACCGGCGGCGCCGTTGCCCTTCCAGCTGTAGATGTTGAGGGTGTCGAAGGTGTCGAAGTTCTGATTGCCGCTCGTGCCGGTGATCTGGAGCGATAGAACCCCGCCGGTCGGCACGTCGGGGTTCACGTAGGAGAAATGCGGGAAGTCCGGCGGCAGCGCGAGGTCGCCGAAGGACGACAGGCCATGCGTCTCGACCGAATCGTCGGCGAGCGCCGCGAACGGGCGCGGAAGAAAAGTGACCAGTGCGCCCGCCCCCGCTGCCTTCAGCGCCGCGCGCCGCGAAAACATCCAAGCCATCGAATCGACTCCGCCTGCCGGTATTGACCGCATGCCAAGGCTCATTGCCAGCGACCGCGGCGAAAGCGAGGCGCAGCGGCCGAAAGCGACGGGAATCGCCGGTTAAAGTTCGTTCATGAATCGGGGATTGAACCGCGCGCCCTTGCCTCGCTCCCGGTCCTGCCGCTGAATGCGAGCATGGAGATTCGCGACGCCAGACGGGAGGACGCCGAGGAGGCCTGCCGGGTCTTGAGGCGCTCGATCGTCGAACTCTGCGCCGCCGACCATCGCCATGATCCAGGGCTGCTCGCAGCGTGGTTGAGCAACAAGACCCCGCAGACCGTCGCCGCCTGGATGAGTCGGCCCGACGCCTCGTACCTCGTCGCGGTGGATGAGGGCGCCATCGCGGCCATCGGCGCCGTTACCGACGCCGGCGAGATCCTCCTCAACTATGTTTCGCCCGACGCGCGGTTTCGCGGCGCGAGCCGGGTCCTGCTCGCCGCTTTGGAAAGCCGAGCCGCCGAGCGCGGCGCCACCCGCTGCACCTTGATCAGCACCGAAACGGCGCGCCGGTTCTATCGCGCGCGCGGATACGAGGAAGTCGGCCCGCCGGTGAGAAAATTCGGTATGGACTCCGGCTATCCGATGTCCAAGCCACTCGGCTTGACGGCAACCTTGCCGGTCCCGTCCGGCGGGGTGTAGGGGCAGACGATCATGGTTTTCTCCGCGACAACAGCGAAACGCGCGCCGCTGAAACCCGACGCCTTCGTCGTGCGCCCGCTGACGATCGCGGACGCCGATGCGGCTGCGGATGTCATCCGGACCGCCTTCGCGGCCCAGAGCCACGCCACCAACCCGCCGTCTTCGGCGTTGCGCGAGACCACAGAATCGATTGCGGCCAAGATCGCCGCGGGCGGCGGCTTCGGCGTCTTCGCTCGAGGCCGGCTCGTCGCCGTCGCCCTGTGGCAGGTCGACCGCGACGCGCTCATGATCGGGCGCGTCTCAGCCCTCCCCGAGGCGCGCGGGCGGTCCTTGAGCCTCCGGCTCGTCGCCGCCTGCGAAGCGGGGGCGCGGGCTCGAGACCTCGGGCGGGCGCGGCTGAGGGTGCGCCTGGAGCTGCCGGAGAACGAAAGGCTGTTTCAGCGGATGGGCTTCGCCCGCATCCGCGTCGAGGCGCATGCGGGCTTCGACGCGCCGACTGTCGCGATTTTGGAGAAACCGCTCCTGTGACCGCTTTCGCTCCTCCCGAGCGCGCGCCCGGGCGCGCCACGATCGATCTCTCGGCGCTGGCCGAGAACTGGCGCGCGCTCGGCCGCCGTGTCGCGCCCGCGCGGTGCGGTGCCGTGGTCAAGGCCGACGCCTATGGAATCGGCCTCGACCGGGCTGGCCCGGCGCTATGGGCCGCCGGCGCGCGGACCTTCTTCGTCGCCCACCTCGGCGAGGGATTCTCGGCCCGGCGTCTTCTGCCGAAGGAGGCGGAAATCACCGTTCTCAACGGGCTCGAGGCGGACGCCGATCCGGCCGACTACGTCGAGCATCGTCTCAAGCCCGCGCTCGGCAGCGCTCAGGAACTCGAGCGCTGGTCGGCTTTCGCGATGCGAACGGGGCGGCCGTCGCCCTCGGCGCTGCATCTCGACACCGGCATGCGCCGGCTTGGCTTCGACTCGCTCGAGGCTCTCAGCGCCGCCGTCGAGCGCGACGGCGCGGCGAGCGGCGCCGACCTGGTGATGAGCCACTTCGTCTCTGCCGAGCTCCCCGAGGACCCGCTGAACGCGCTCCAGATCGGGCGGTTCGAGGCGGCGCGGGCGGCGTTCCCGCATCTTGCCGCCTCGCTCGCCAATTCGTCGGGCATTTTTCTCCCTCAGCGCCCGAACTACGACCTCACTCGGCCGGGCTACGCGCTTTACGGCGGCAATCCCACGCCCGGCCGTCCGAATCCGATGCGGCCGGTGGTGACCCTGACCGTCGCGGTGCAGCAGACGCGCTGGATCGAGCCGGGCGCGACCTGCGGCTACAACGCCCAATGGACGGCGAAACGCCCGACGCGGCTCGCCACGCTCGCGATCGGCTACGCCGACGGTCTGCCGCGCGGCGCAGGGGCGACCGACGCCCGGCCGGGCGCGGAGGTCGCCTTTGCCGGGCGGCGGTGTCCGTTGGTCGGGCGGGTGTCGATGGACCTCGTGATTGCTGACGTGACTGACGTCGCGGAGGACGCGGTCAAGCCCGGAAGCCGGGCGGAATTGTTCGGCGGTGGGATTGAACTCGACGATTTCGCGACACGGAGCGGCACGATTGGCTACCAGCTGCTGACGAGTCTCGGGCCGCGCTACCGGCGCGAATATGTCGGGGGTCCTTAACCGCCGGGCCGTTGAACCTCATCGCGCTTTCTTTTGCTCTTCATCGCGTTAGCTGTTGGTCGAGCAATTGGAACGCCGCGTCATGGCCGGGCCTGACCCGGCCGTCCACGCGAACACAGTCTCCTCTCGAGAGTCTCTTGATTGCATTACATAATCGATAAGCGCGTCGCGAACGGCGCTGGCGCTACGCGGATGGCCGGGGACGAGGTCGATGCGTTAGGCGCACTTTCTTGCGCAAAGCAGAAAGATATGGTATGGTGATTTCGTACGTCAGAAAAAACTGATGCCGCCCTGCCTTGTCTCACGCAAGCCGCATCGGGCAGCCATTCGGCGCACAGCCCGAGGGCCGTCCACTCAGCGCCCGGCGTGGAGCTTCGGCAGTTTGGATAATCCGCCGCAAAGTCTTGAAAAGGCTCAAATCCGGGTTGGATTTGGCGAGGCGGCCGGGAAGGCTAGCGGCGAAAGGCGTTGTGCTCGCCGTCAAGGTCGGAACGCCCCTCACGGCCTAGGGCCTGAACGGCTTCAGGTCCGTCGCCATAAGCGCTCAATGCGCCCGGCTGATGGTGAATTCGACTGCGTCGCGCAGGGCGTGTTTCCAGGCCGAGGCGGGGAAGAGCTCCAGCGCATCGACCGCCATGGCGCCGTAATGGCGGGCGCGCTCGATCGTATCCTCGAGGGCGCGGTGCTTCTTCATCGTGGCGAGCGCGAACTCGAGGTCGCCCTCGGCGATCTCGCCCTTCTCCAGCGTGCGCCGCCAGAACTCGCGCTCCTTCTGCGAGCCCCTCCGGAATGACAGAACGATCGGCAAAGTGATCTTGCCCTCGCGAAAATCGTCGCCGACGTTCTTGCCGAGCTTGGCTGACGATCCGCCGTAGTCGAGAGCGTCGTCGATGAGCTGAAATGCGATTCCCAGATTGGCGCCGTAACCGCGGCAGGCGGCGATCTCGGCCTTGCCGCGCCCGGCCAGGATCGGGCCGACCTCGCAGGCGGAGGCGAACAGCGCCGCGGTCTTGGCGCGGATGACGGCCAGATAGGAGTCCTCGGTCGTCTCGGTGTCCTTGGCGGCGGAAAGCTGCATGACCTCGCCCTCCGCGATCACGACGGCGGCGTTCGACAGGACGTCGAGGCAGGCCATCGATCCGACCTCGACCATCATCTTGAACGCCTGACCAAGGAGAAAGTCGCCGACGAGCACGCTCGCCTCG
>NZ_JBKQOT010000428.1:0-9528 GCF_052145395.1 Roseiarcus sp. | reverse complement strand
GTCGCGGCCAACCGCTAGGCCCCTCACCCCGGCCCTCTCCCCGCACGTGGGGTGAGGGGGGCTGGGCTGCGCGCGGGGGAGTTCCGGCATGACCACCTCCGCCGGCGTCGAAGCCGCCGCCCCGTCGCGCGCGACGCGTCCGTTCGCGCCGTTCGAGTGGATGGTCGCGTTCCGCTACCTGCGCGCCCGCAACGCGCAAAAGTCGATTTCGGTCATCGCCGGCTTCTCATTCCTCGGCATCGTGCTCGGGGTCGCGGCGCTGATCGTCGTCATGTCGGTGATGAACGGCTTCCGCCATGATCTCATGGAAAAGATGATCGGCCTCAACGGCCATATGTTCCTGCAGGGCATCGAGACGCCGCTCACCGACTACGACGCGGTCGCCGAGCGGGTAAGCAAGGTTCCCGGCGTGACGCTGGCGCTGCCGCTGGTCGAGGGCCAAGCCTTCGCCACGACGCAATACGGCTCGTCCGGCGCTCTGGTGCGCGGGATCAAGCAGCAGGACCTCGAGCGCCTGCCGGGCGTCGCCGGCCATATCACACAAGGGGCGCTCGACGGTTTCGACACGGGCGCGGGGCTCGCTGTCGGCGCCAAGCTCGCCGAGCATCTGGGCCTGCGCGTCGGCGACAAGGTGACGATCATTGCGCCTCACGGCGCCGAGACGCCGTTCGGCGTCACGCCGCGGATGAAGTCCTACCCGGTTTCGGCGATCTTCCAGATCGGCATGTCGACGTTCGACAACACCTTCATCTTCATGCCGCTCGCCGAGGCGCAGACGTTCTTCAATCTGGACGGCCAGGCCAACGTCATCGAGGTCTACGTCGCCAACCCCGACGACATGGACGCGATGCGCCGGGCGATCGAGCCCGCCCAGCAGCGGCCGATGATCGACACCGACTGGCGCCAGCTCAACCGCAGCTTCTTCGACGTGCTGGCGGTCGAGAGCAACGTGATGTTCGCCATTCTGACGCTGATCATGCTGGTGGCGGCGCTCAACATCATCTCGGGGCTCATCATGCTGGTGCAGGACAAGGCCCGCGCCATCGCGGTGCTCCGCACCATGGGCGCGACGCGCGGCGCCGTCATGCGCATCTTTCTCATCACGGGGGCGACCATCGGCGTGGTTGGCACCGGCGTCGGGCTGATCCTCGGCCTCGTCGTGGCCTATAACGTCGAGCCGATCCGACGCTTTCTCTCGTGGCTCACCGGACAAAACCTGTTCCCGTCGGAATTCTACTTCTTGTCGCAGCTTCCCTCGCGCGTCGAGCCGACGGACGTGCTGGCCGTGGGGCTGCTGTCGCTCTTCCTGTCGATCGCGGCGACGATCTATCCCTCGTGGCGGGCGGCGAAGCTCGATCCGGTGGAGGCGCTGCGCTATGAATGAAGCGGGCCGCTTCGCTGCGCTGACGCTGGAAGCCGTCGAGCGCCGCTACGGCAGCGGCGAGACCACGGTCGAGGTGCTGACCGGCGCCTCGCTCGCCCTGTACCCGGGGCAGTCGGTCGCGCTGATCGCGCCGTCGGGCGCGGGCAAGTCGACGCTGCTGCATCTCGCCGGCCTTCTCGAACACCCAAGCGCCGGCGAGATCACGGTCGCAGGCAGCCCGACCTCGACCATGACCGACGACCAGCGCACCGGCTTGAGGCGCAGCCAGATCGGCTTCGTCTACCAGTTCCATCATCTCTTGCCGGAATTTTCGGCGCTGGAGAATCTCGTCATGCCGCAGATGATCGCCGGGCTGTCGCGCGCCGAGGCGACGACGCGGGGACGGGAGCTTCTCGCCTATCTCGGCCTCGCCAAGCGCGAGAGCCACCGCCCGGCCGAGCTTTCCGGCGGCGAGCAGCAGCGCGTCGCCATCGCTCGCGCCGTCTCGAATAGTCCGCGAATCCTGCTGGCCGACGAACCGACCGGCAACCTCGATCCGAAGACGGCGAGCCACGTGTTCGACACGCTGGCCTCGCTCGTGAAGGCCACAGGCCTTGCCGCCCTCATCGCGACCCACAACATGGACCTCGCCGCCCGCATGGACCGGCGGGTGACGATCCGCGACGGGCAGGTGGCGGAGGTGGGGTAGTGGAGCGCCGTCAGGGTCCCGCGTGCGCGCGCGCGAGCCTCACCGGCCACGCCAGGGCGTCAGGCAGGGCGCGGCCGATACTGCCTGCGAACGCCGAGACGGTTTCGCTGTTCCAGGCCGACTCGACCACCGGCGAAAAGGACGACGCCGACGCCCACGAGATAGACGATGATGATCAGCGCGAGCACAAGTCGCATAGGGCAGTCCCAGTCCAATCCGCAGCAACGCCGGCGCCTGCGCAATTGTTCCGTCAGGAGGCCGAGGCGGCGGCGCGCCCTTGCGCCGCCTCGATCAGTCGCCGCCGGGGAGGGACACGCCGGGCGCGACGCCCGGCGCCCCGTCTGGCACGGCTGTTTCAGCGTGGCGGATAAACATGATCTTGCTGGGGCTCATGACTTTCCGCGTTCCTCAAACCCGCCAACTGAGTCGTCCCAGAGCCTTGTCGGGCGATCTGTCCGCGGCGCGACCCGCCTGGCGATTGACTTGCGAATCGCTGACATGTTAGCGATTTCGAGGCCGCGGACGCCCTCGCCTCGCGGCCGCTGAACTCAACAAAAAACCGACTTGACCGCAAGCACGGCCGCGCGAGGGGATCACTTTGGGAGGATAACCGATGAGCCGCATTCTATCGACGCTTGCGCTCGCCGCCGCGAGCGCGGTTTGCGCAGCAGCCGCCCACGCCGACACCAGCGACAAGAAAATCGCCTTCTCCAACAACTATGCCGGCAATTCGTGGCGTCAGGCGATGCTCAAGAGCTATGACATCGTCACGCAGCAGGCGGTGAAGGACCACGTCGTGGCGGCCGCCGACGTCTTCACGACCGCGGACAAGGAGGTGCCGACCCAAGCCGCGCAGATCCAGAACCTGATCCTTCAGGGCTACAACGCCATCGTCATCAATGCGAGCTCGCCGGATGCGCTCAACGGCGCGATCAAGCAGGCCTGCGAGGCCGGGATCGTCGTCGTCTCGTTCGACGGCATCGTCACCGAGCCCTGCGCCTGGCGGGTCGTCGTCGATTTCAAGGACATGGGCAAGCAGGAAGTCGAGCACATGGCCCAGTTCCAGCCGAAGGGCGGGAACCTCTTGGAGATCCGCGGCCTCGCCGGCACTTCGATCGACGAAGCCATCCACGCCGGCCTTGTCGAGGGAGTGAAGGCCCATCCGGAGTTCAAGATCGTGTCGTCCGTGACAGGAGACTGGGACCAGACGACGGCGCAGAAGGCGGTCGCCACGGTTCTCCCCTCGCTTCCGGCCATTGTTGGCGTCGTCGATCAGGGCGGCGATGGGTACGGCGCGGCGCAGGCTTTCGCGGCGGCCGGCAAGCCCCGCCCCACGATCATCATGGGCAACCGCCAGGACGAGCTGCAGTGGTGGAAGGATCAGAAGGCGAAGGACGGCTATACGACGTGGTCGGCTTCGATCGCGCCAGGCGTCTCGACGCTCGCCTTCTGGGTGGCCCAACAGGTGCTCGACGGCAACAAGAGCATTCCGCATGACTTGGTGGTGCCGTACCTCGCCTTCACCCAGGACGATTTCGAAGCCGCGCTGCCGAAAATCCCGAACGGCGGCGTGGCGAGCCACGAATACACGCAGGCCGACGCGATCGCGGCGATCAAGGCGAACATGAAGTGACGTGAAGGATGAGATGGCCGTTCGCGCGCCCTTAACCGAAAGGCCTCCCGCGGGCGGCGGCGCTCTGGTGGACTTTCAGGGGCTGGCGAAGTCTTACGGCGCCGTCCGGGCTCTCGACGGCGTCGATTTTTCCGTCGCCGCCGGCGAGTGCGTCGGCGTCGTCGGGCACAACGGCGCGGGCAAGTCGACCCTGATGCATGTCCTGAACGGCGGAGTGACGCCCGATCGTGGACATCTCGTCGTCGCCGGGGAAGAGCAGCAAGCGTATTCGGCTGCGCGCGCCAAGGCGCTTGGCCTGCGCTGCGTCTTTCAGGAACTTTCCCTCTGTCCCAACCTCACGGTCGCCGAAAACGCGCGGGTGTTGCAACCGTCGATCCGGGGCTTTGGCTGGAGGCGCAAGGCGGGCCGTCTTATCGTCGATAAGCTCGACGAAATCTTCCCCGGACACGGCGTGAGCGACAGCGATCTGGTCCAGGACCTGTCCATCGGACGGAGGCAGATGGTCGAGATCGCCCGCGCCTTCACAGTGACGGAGCTTCCCGCGCGCGTCGTCATCCTGGACGAGCCGACCTCCTCGCTGGACGCCCACACGGCCGGACAGCTGCTCCGCTATGTCCGGCGCTCGGTCGCCACGGGGATCGGCTGCGCGCTCATCTCGCATATTCTCGGCGAGGTGCTGGAGGCCTGTGACCGGATCATCGTGATGCGCGACGGCAAAGTCGTGGCGGCGGACGCCGCGCGGCGCCTCAGTCGGGCGAAGCTCGTTGCCGCGATGGGGGGCGTCGCGGGCGACGACAGCCGCGCCGAGGCCCATGCGGCGGCGCGCGAACGCGCCGAAGCGCCCGTCCGCGTGTCGGTCCGCCCTCCGGGCCAGAAGGATGAGACCCGGCTCGTCGCACACGAGGGCGAGATTGTCGGCCTCGCCGGACTTGCGGGCCATGGCCAGACCGACTGTCTGCTGGCGACCTTTGACGCCGCCATGCGCCCGCGGGCGGGCGCGACCGTTCATGGGCCAGTGGCGATGGTCGCCGGCGACAGGGTGTCCGACGGCGTCTTTCCACAATGGTCGATCTCCAGGAACATCGGCGTACGGTCGCTGAAGGCGCTCCGCTCCGGGCCGCTCATCTCGCCGCGGCTCGAGGACGCGCTCGCCGATTCGTGGCGGCAGCGGATCAAGATCCGGACGCCGGACGTCAGCCATCCGATCCTTTCGCTCTCGGGCGGGAACCAGCAGAAGGCCCTGTTCGCCCGCGCGCTTGCGTCCGACGCGCACGTCGTGCTGATGGACGACCCGATGCGCGGCGTTGATTTCGGCACCAAGCTCGAAGTCTACGATCTCATCCGCGCCGAGGCCCGGGCCGGGCGCACATTCCTCTGGTACACCACGGAGACGGAGGAACTGAAGAACTGCGACCGCGCCTATATCTTCAGGAACGGCGCCATCGTCGCGGAACTGGAGCGTCACGAACTCACCGAGGAGCGCGTCATCCATTCCTCCTTCGGGGGATCGTCGCCATGAGCGCTTCGGCTCGGATGGAGTCGCCGCCCGCGACGACGGACCTTCGGCGCGCGCTGCGAACGGCGTTGCCCGCGGTGTCTCTCGCGCTCGTCGTCGCCGCGATCGCCTGGCTCAACCCGCGCGCCATCAGCTACTTCGGCTTTACGCTGATGCTGAATCTGGCGATCCCGATCGCGCTCGCGACCATGGCGCAGATGTTCGTCATTGCCGGCAACGACCTCGACCTCTCGATCGGCACGTTCGTCGGCTTCGTCTGCTGCGTCTCGGCGACATGGTTGCGTGACGAGCCGTGGCTCGGCGCGATTGCGCTTCTCGGTTGCGTTGCGCTCTATGCGGCGCTCGGGGCGCTCATCTACCTGCGCAATCTGCCCTCGATCGTCGTCACGCTCGGCATGAGCTTCGTGTGGCAGGGGTTGGCGATCTTGCTCCTGCCGAAGCCAGGCGGGAAGGCCCCTGCGTGGCTGCAGGCGATCATGGGCGTCAAGCCGCCGTTCGTCCCTTTTCCGATCGTCGCGGCGGCGCTGGTCGCCGCGGTGGGCTACGTCGTCCTCATGCGCTCCTCGTATGGGGCGATTCTTCGAGGCTCGGGCGGCAACGCCGTCGCGATCGAGCGCGCCGGATGGTCGCTGCTGAAGGCCAAGGCCGCCCTGTTCGCGCTCGCCGGGACGTTCGGCGTGTTGTCCGGCATGGCGCTCGTCGGAATCACGACCTCGGCCGACGCCAATATCGGCAACGGTTACACCCTGCTCTCGATTGCGGGCGTCATTCTCGGCGGAGGTGAATTCGTCGGCGGCAAGGCCTCGCCGGTCGGCGCGGTGATCGGCGCGTTGACCATGGCGATGGCCGCCTCACCGCTTCTGACCTTCATGCGCATCCCGCCGGACTGGCAGGTGGCGGCCAACGGCGCGATCCTGATCATCGTGCTCGCCGCGCGCGTGCTCATCAGCCGCAACGGCGAGCGCCGATGAGCGCCGCTCTCAGAACCGCGCTGGCGCGGCCTTGGATCTGGTCCTTTATAGGCGCAGGCGTTGTCTGGCTCGCGGCGGTCGCGTTCACCGGAGGCTATGGCGCCGGCGGTATGCTGACCGCGGCGCTGTCGCTTGCGGTCTTTACCGTCATCGTCGGGATCGGACAGATGTTCGTCATCACGCTCGGACCAGGGAATGTCGACCTGTCGCTTCCGGCGAACATCGGACTTGCGAGCGCGGTCGCGATGAAGACGATGGCGGGCGACGATTCCCTCGTCGCGCTCGGCCTCGCGGCCGCGCTGGCGTGCGGACTTGCAGTCGGCGTCGCGAACTATGTCCTGATCTGGGCGCTTCGCATTCCCCCGATCATCGCAACCTTGTCCGCAAGCTTCATCATCCAGTCCGTCGACATCTCCTACGGCCGGGGGCTTCAGATCAAGCCGCCGCCCGGGTTCGCCGACTTCACCAACGTCCAGCTGCTCGGCGTTCCCTTGCTCGCAATTCTGACGGCGCTGTTCGCCTGGGTTGCGCATGTCGCGCTCCATCGCACGATCTGGGGACGTTCGGTCATGGCGATCGGCCAGAACATCCGCGCCGCGCGCCTTGCCGGGATCAAGGTCGAGCCCGTGCGGTTTGCGACCTATGCGTTCTGCGGGGCGCTCGGCGGGCTCGATGGCGCGCTGCTCGCCGGCTATTTCCGCGGCGCGAACGTCGACATTGGCAACGAATACCTGCTCGCCTCGATCGCTGTCGTGGTGATCGGGGGAACCTCGGTCTCGGGCGGAAACGCCAACGTGCCGGGCGTGTGGGGCGGGGCGCTGTTCCTCGTGCTGCTGCTTACGATGCTGAACACGTTCGGCGTCAGCGCCGGCGTCCGGCTGCTGCTCACCGGCCTCATCATCGTGGCGGTGATCACGGCAGCCGGCGGGGAGAAGCGGACGCGGTGAGGCTCGGTCAGTCCAGGATCGGCGGCGCCGGCGCGCTGCTTCCGATTACAGCACGAACGGGATCAGCGCCGGCACGCGTTCGGCGTATTGCGCATAAGTCTCGCCGAACTGGCGGCGCATGACCGCCTCCTCGAGCCTCAGCTTGCGCCAAAAAGAGGCTGCGGCGACTGCGACGGCGACCACGCCGCGCCACTCGCCGACCGCCAAGGCTGTCCCGACGAACATCAGGATGAGGCCGGTATAGATCGGGTGCCGGACCCATCGATAGGGACCGCCGACAATGAGCTCATGATCGTGCTTGACCTGGACGAAGTCGCTCCAATTGCCTGCAAGCTCAAACCGCGCCCAGACGCTGAACAGGAGACCTGCGAACGTCAGCGCGGCGCCGAGCGCCACAGGCCAAATCGCGAGCGGGACAAAGCGGCCGTTGAGCAAAACTATGGGAACCTGCGGCGCCGCCAGGAGGTAGCCGGCGAAGAGGAGTGGGGCGAGATGCGAAAGCCGGGACGGCACGCTCTCGGACTGCGCCGTCGCCTTGACTCGAAAGGCCATCACCCTCCAGAGGGCGAGCCACCCGACCCACATGAAGACAAAGAGCGACAGAAACAGCCAACGAGTGAACATGGGTCAGCCTCAAGAGGCTGGGGCCGTTACCCCTCGATCGACTCCACCGCCTGAACGTCCGGAAGGAAGTGTTTGAGCAGGTTCTGGATTCCGTGCCTCAAGGTCGCCGTCGAGGAGGGGCAGCCGGAGCAGGCGCCTTTCATCTTCAGATAGACGATCCCGTCGCGGAAGCCCTTGAAAATGATGTCGCCGCCGTCGCCGGCGACCGCAGGCCGGACGCGGGTCTCGATCAACTCCTTGATCGCTTCGACCGTCTCGGCGTCCTTCGGGTCGAAGAACTCGCCGGTCGTCACGACGTCCGCTCCGCCCGTCTCGATCAGCGGCGCCCCGGAGAGGAAGAATTCCGTCACTACGCCGAGCACCGCCGGGCGGAGATGCTGCCACTCGCCCTCGGTCTTGGTGACCGAAATGAAGTCGCCCGCGAAGAACACGCCGCTGACGCCCGGTAGCTCCATCAGCGCCTTGGCGAGGGGCGAGCGTTCGGCCTCGGCGAGATCGCGCGCCTCGAACGTGCCATCCTCCATCACCGTCCGGCCGGGCAGGAATTTCAGCGTGGCGGGGTTGGGGGTCGCTTCGGTCTGGATGAACATGAGATGCCGCTCCTTGCGGCATAGATAGGCCCGAAGGATTGCCGGGGCAAGGATCGGCTCTCCTTTACGGTTGCGGTGAAGGCTCGATACCGGGCCGCGGCGTCAAACATTCGCAGTGCGATTGCGCCAGCTTCGTGGCGGGGCGATGGCGATGAAGTCCAGGCAGGGGGCGTTTCGGGGGAATGCAGAGATGACGGAGCCCGACATTTACCTGCTCGGACGCGGCAAAGCGGAAGAGCTTCGCCTCAAACGGCAAATCGCCGACCTCGCTCCCCTCTCGGACGAACAACTCGCCAAGGTTGGAATCAAAGCGGGGGAGAGACTGGTCGACCTCGGATGCGGCCCGGGCGGCGTTCTTCACTTGCTGGGAAAGCGGGTCGGCCCGACCGGGTCGATTCTTGGCCTCGACCGCAGCCCTCATTTCGTTGACTTGGCGCGCCAATTCGCCGTCGATCTCGGCCTGACGCAAGTCGAGGTTCGCGAGGGGGACGCCTACGACACCGGCCTGCCGCGCGCATCCTTCGACGGCGCGCATATGCGCCTTGTCCTCGTCAACGTGCCGAAACCCGAGTTGATCGTCCGCGAGATGGTGTCGCTGGTGCGGCCGGGCGGTTGGGTGGCGAGCTTCGAAGCGGACCTGGAAGCGGGGGTGCTTGATCCGCCCTCGGCCGAATATGATCGCTTACGGAGCGCCTACGTCGAAAACGCGCGCTCGCAGGGGATCGATCTTTTCATCGGCAGGCGCACCCATCGCCTTTTCCGGGAGGCAGGTCTCAAGGACATCGCAGTGGACGTCGCCGTCCAGGCGCATCCGCCCGGCCATAGCCGCCGCCCGATCTTCCGCGATTTTATTGTGAACGTCCGGGATAAGTTGATTTCCGGCGGGTTCATCTCGTCGGAGGATCTCGATCGCGATCTTGGCGCGTACGAGCGCCAGCTTGCCGACCCCAATGTTATCACCACTTCCGCCCTCTACTTCCGCTTGCGAGGGCGAGTTCCGGCGTAGACGGTTCGGCAGGACATCCGCGAGTTGCACGCCCGGTTAGAAGGATTGAACGAAGCCGCTATCGCGGCGGAGGCGGAAGCGAGCGGGGGATCGGCGGGATGGAGTGAAGGTCCTCCTGCCTGAGAGGATGGGGTGTTCAAAGCCCACTCTCAGACAGGAGTTTCAGATG
>NZ_JBKQOT010000427.1:0-2932 GCF_052145395.1 Roseiarcus sp. | reverse complement strand
CGCGCGCGTCATCGACAATCTGAGGAATGAGGTCTGTGGCGGCGTGGCTCGCGACGCCGCGCGCGGTGCCGCTCACCCCTCGCAGCTCGGACAAGTGCAAAACAAGCCCGGGCGCGCCGGGTCGGCGCTATAGACGGCGGCAATCGCCTCGATTGCCAATACGCATTTCACTTCGCAATCCGTCCCTGCTCTTAGTGGGTCCGCGTTCGTCGGCGCGAAGCCGCAGCAGACGACCTCAACGGATTTTCACGAACCTCGCGGTTAGCTGACTCGATCGTCTTCTAAGGAGATCAAGGATGTCCTCAACCGACGTGAGCGTCATGCTCGTCCATGGCGCATGGACGGACGGATCGAGGCGGTCGAAGGTCATCAAGCCATTGGCGGCCGATGGCCTCGAGGTGTCGGCGCCGCCGCTGCCGCTGACCACTTTTCAAGACGATGTGGCGGCGCTCGATCGCGCGCTGGAACGGGCGCCGGGACCGGTGGTCCTTGCGGCTCACGCCTATGCGGGCGCCGTGGTTGCGGCCACGCGCAGCAACAAGGTGAAGGCGCTCGTTTACGTCGCCGCGCTGGCCCCCGACGAGGGGGAGGCCGTCGCGAACGTGTTCTACCGAATCAAGCCCCATCCGCAGGCGCCCAACCTCGCGCCCGACAATCATGGGCTGATCTACCTGCCCAGGGAGGCCTTCGCCGCTGCCTTCGCGCAGAACGCCGCCGCGGAAGAGCTGGCGGTGCTCGCGGCGGTCCAGCGCCCGATTGCGCCTGCCTGCATCACCGTCCCTGTGCCGAAGCCCTTGTGGAAGGACCGGCCGGCATGGTTCCTGGTGGCCGAGCAGGACCGCATGATCGTGCGGGACAATCAGTGTTTCATGGCTGAGCGGATGCGCGCCAGGGTGCGCTCCCACGCCGTCGATCACGCGCCGATCGTGACCGCGCCGTCCGTCGTCTTGGATGTGCTCCGCGAAGCGATCACAGCGGTCCGGGCGGATAACGCCACATAAGTCTGGTTGATAGAAACCGGTTTGGCCAACCAACCGCGCACAGTCCGAATGGTCTCAGCGTTTACGCCATGATCGAAAGGAGATGCACCATGACCCCCGTCAAGTACCGCTCCGTCGACATCGACGGCTTCAAGATCTTCTATCGCGAAGCCGGCGCCGTCAGCGCGCCGAAGCTGCTGCTTCTGCACGGCTTTCCGAGCGCCGGTCACATGTTCCGCGATCTCATCCCGCAGCTCGCCGACCGTTTTCACATGGTTGCTCCCGACCTGCCCGGCTTCGGCAATTCCGACATGCCTGGCCGCGGCCACAGCTTCGAGCGGATCGCCGCGACCATCGACCGCTTCACCGAGGTCGTCGGCTTCGATCGCTACGCCGTCTATGTCTTTGACTACGGCGCCCCGACCGGCTTCCGGCTCGCGGTAAAGCACCCGGATCGGATCACCGCGATCATCTCGCAAAACGGCAACGCCTACGAGGAGGGCTTAAGCGACGGCTGGAGCCCCATCCAGGCCTACTGGCGGGACCCGTCCGAGGCGAACCGCGAGGCGCTGCGCGCGTTCCTCAAGCCTGAGACCACGATCTGGCAGTACACGCATGGCGCGCCCGATCCGGCGACGGTTTCGCCCGACGGATATTCGCTCGACAATTTCTACATGGCCCGGCCAGGCGTCGCCGACCTGCAGCTCGACCTGTTCGGCGACTACCGGACCAACGTCGCGCTCTACCCGACCTTCCAGACCTATTTCCGGACCCGCAAGCCGCCCCTCCTCGCGGTCTGGGGCAAGAATGACCCGTTCTTCCTGCCGCCGGGCGCCGAGGCGTTCAAGCGCGACATTCCCGACGCCGTCGTCCGCTTCTTCGACACCGGGCATTTCGCGCTGGAGACCCACGCAGCCGAGATCGCCGCGACCATACGCGACTTCCTTCCCCGCTGACTCCATCCGCTTCACTGAAGGAGACCTCTGATGCCGAAGTCGGTCGCCATCGTCACGGGAGCAAGCCAAGGCATAGGGCGGGCTACCGCGATCCGCCTTGCGCGCGACTTCTCCGCGCTGGTCCTGGTCGCGCGAAACCGCGCCAATCTGGAAGGGACCTCGGAGGCGGTGCGAGCCGCCGGCGCGGAAGCGCTTGTCATCGACGCCAATCTTGCAGAGCCAGAGGCTGCACAGACGGTCGTCGATCAGGCCCTGGCTGCCTTCGATCGGATCGATGCTCTGCTGAGCATCGCGGGCGCCGTGCCGCAGATCGACCTGTTCGAGATGACCGATGCGCAATGGGAGGACGGTCTGGCGTTGAAGCTCCACGGCGCCCGCCGCCTGACGATCGCCGCATGGCCGGCCCTCAAGGCGGCAAAGGGAGCAGTCGTGCTGATGTCGGGGAACTCGGCCCTGTTTCCGAAAGCGCCTTACGCGGCCGTGGGCACGATCAACGCCGCAATCGTCGCCTGGCGAAGGCTTTCTCCGATCGCGGCATCGCCGATGGCGTGCAGGTCAATAGCGTCCTTCCCGGCCCGGTGATGACCGGCCGCCGCCGGTCGTATCTCCAGCACTGGGCGCCGCTGCATCACATGACGGTCGAGGAGGCGATGGCCAATTTCCCGAAGGAAGCCGGCATCGCGCGCTATGGCGAGCCCGAGGAGATCGCGGAATTGATGGCGTTCCTCGTTTCGCCAGGGGCGCGCTGGATGACCGGTTCGACGCTCCGCATGGACGGCGGCGAGGTGAAGTCGATCTGAGGCTCGTTGGCGGCGCGCACCGCCCGGCCCGACGCCCATCGGCGTCTGTCGCGATCGTCATTCCCGTCGCGCGAACGCAAGCAGCCTCGCCCGGTTGCGATTGCTCTCGTTGTCACACGGAAGGAAACCTTCCCCGAACCAGTCGAGCGAGCTGCAGGAGCTGGCGCTTCGATCTAGACCGTGACGTCGCCGCTGT
>NZ_JBKQOT010000426.1:0-11868 GCF_052145395.1 Roseiarcus sp. | reverse complement strand
TTACAAACCGACGCAGCGCTGGCCTTCGGCCTGATCGTGACCGTCGACGGCGAATTCGCCGCGCTCGTCGTCATCGTCGCCGCGCCGCCCTCAAGCTGAAAAACGGGACTTCGTCACCGTGCTGTTAACGTCGACACCAGCCGTCCGCTTTGCGCAAGGAGCGTTCAATCGGTAACGGCTCCGCGAACCCGTCCAAAGCACGACGAAATCGGGTCGCGACGGTCAAACCCTTACCCGACGGCCTTCGACTATTGCCCCGGGCTTCGCGCGCCGCAATGAGATTATCGCCAGCGTGAAGGGGAACGGCGCGACTTTTTAGTGCGGAAAAACAGAACTGTTTGGTATGATCCCTTCATGCGAGCCTCGGATGAAACCCAAGCGGACCGACGCCGTCCTTAAGCGGGACGCGGCCGCTTGCGCGGGGACGGGCCGCATGACGAATAAAATTCGCGCGCGCTCGCATGTAACCCATTGAAAAGGCTCATTTCGGTCGAGAGAATCCAAGGAAATACAAGAGAATCCAAACATCCAAAACTCCAGAATTTGCGGAGCTGCGACGCAGCCCCGCGCACGCCTCAGGAAATCCAAATGTCTCGCGCCGCACCCAGGCGGCCGGCTCTGTTCGCCTCCCAGCCCCCATGCGTTCACTGCGCGCCCGTGCGCGGCGCCAACGGGGGATAGGGGATGCGGATGCCGGCCTCGCGGAGGCGGCGCAAGATGTCGAAATTCATGTCGCTCTGCGTCACCCCCGCCGTCTCGACGTCGTCGACGAAGCAGATCAGGTTGAACTTGAGCGCCCAGTCGCCGAACTCGACGAACTGGACCGAAGGGGCCGGGATCTTCAGCACGAGGTCCCGCGCCCTGGCGGCGTCGATCAGGACCTCGCGCACCTGCTCGACGTCGCTCTCGTAGTCGACATTGATCGCGATCAGAATGCGGCCGATTCGGTCGGGGTTCACCCAGTTCTTGACCACGCTGGTGACCAGATTCGAGTTCGGCACGATCAGCGTCGCCCGGTCGAAGGTCTCGATCTCGGTCGCGCGGGCGTTGATCCGGCGCACGAACCCCTGATCGGCCCCCACCATCACCCAGTCGCCGACCCGGATGCCGCGCTCCCACAAAAGGATGAGGCCCGAGACGAAATTGTTGGCGATCGACTGCAGGCCGAAGCCGATGCCGACCGACAGCGCGCCCGCGATGATGGCGAGCTTCTGCACGTCGAGGCCGACCTGGGCGGCCCCAAGCAGCACCGCGACCGTCGCCCCGACGTAACCGAAGATGGTGCTGATCGAGTTGCTGACGCCGGGGTCGAGCCGCGTCTCCGGCAAGAGGCGCGCGCTGAGCCACCCCTGGATGAGCCGGGTCACGAACAGGGCGACGCCGAACACCGCGGCCGCCGCGAGCATCGACGACAGCGACAGCGTGACGCCGCCGACGCCGAAGCCGAAATAGGCGGCGCGCAGCGAGCTGAACCAGTCCTGCGACTGCACGCCCCAGGGCTCGAGCAGGGCCGCCGCGGCGATGACGACGATCACCAGCCGTGCGATTCCCTGCACGACAACCACGATCTGCGCCAGCACGTGACGGCGCAGGCCGAACAGGATCATGAGCCGGGCGCCGATCGAAGCGTCGGGGCTGAGCAGCGCCTCGGCCCCGTCCCGGATGACGATGTCGAGCAGGTAGAGAAGACACCCGAGAATCGTCAGAAAGATCGCCTGGTTGACCAAAAAGGTGGCGAAGGCGACGTAGCCGAAGGCAGCCGCGCCGAAGATGAGGAAGGCGGCGATCCAGGCCAGCGTTCGCGCCGGTGCCCACCGGTCGGACTGGGCGGCGGCCGCGGCGGTCTGGTTGGGGGCGTGGCCCGGGGTCAGCCGTCGCACCGTGGCGCCGAGCACGGCGGCGACGAGCGCCGCCCCCAGCGCCCGACCGGCGACGGCGATGTTGAGCGAAGCGACCGCGTCGGCGGCGGGCTCGATCAGCCGTTCGACCGCCCAGATCGCCGCGATCGTCATGGCGCCGCGAAACAGCCGCCGCGCCGTCCTGTCGCTTACGGGTATGAGCCGCCAAGCCAGCGCGTGCAGCGAGAGCATCCCGCGCCCGACCGCGTTGACCACCACGAGCAGGCGCGCGGCGTCGAGGAGCGCGTCCTGCACCCCCTGCATGCGCGGGTCGCTGAGGTCGAAGGCGTCGAGCGCGAGCGCCAGGACCCACAGTCCGAGCAGCGGCAGGGCGGCGAGCACGAGCATCGTCCAGCCCGCCGCGAGCGCGCGTTTCAGCCGGCTCGGCGATTCGGCGGCGGGATCGCGATAGATGACGCGCCGCGCGATCCAGTGAATCGGGAAGGCTACAAGCGCGAGCAGCAACACCGCCCCAGCCAGGCCGAGGCCTTGCGGGGTCGTAAGACGACTGCGGACGCCGGACAGCCAGTCCCCGACAGTCCCGGCGACCGCCTGGACATCGGACGGAATCTCGCGCGAAACGCTCAGCCACAATTGCGGATTGAAGACGGAGGACGAGCGCGCAAACGTTTCGCGCGCAAACAGGTCGCGACGCCGCGCTCCGATCCGGGTCGAAATGTCGTCGGCTTCGAGCAGCATGGCGCGGGCGGCGCGCAGGTTGGCGTCGAGCGCGTCGTGTTTCTGCTTCTCGGTTTCCAGCTCCGCGGTCGCGGCGTCTGTCGCCGGCGCGGCGTCCTTGTCTTTGGTCTTGGGCGTCAGCTCGGCGAGGCGCTTGACCGAAGCGGCGAGCCGGGGCGTCAGGTCGGCGATCGCCGCCTGCAAAGCCACGCCGAGCGGATCGTTCTCCGCCCTGAGGCGCAGGAGATCGGCGTCCGTCAGATTCGGCTGCTTCAGTGTGTTCTCGATGCCGGTCAGCGCGTTGCGGGTCGCATCGAGGTCGAGCGGCCGCTGGTCCTGCGCCGCGGCCGCAAACACCCAGGAAAGCGCGAGCGCGAGGACGGCCCAGCGGAGAAGGCGCAAAACCGAAAGCGTCGTCACGGACACGAAGGACCGACCTGATGATTCGGGGAGGGAGAATCCCCTGTCGCATCCGACCATGGCCGCGCCATGACGGCAACCGCAGGCCCGCGCGCGCCCTCATTCACCTTCGGATCGAAAAAACGCTGCGCCCGGCGCGGCGCTTTGTTAAAGGAGGCGGCCATTTTGAGGACAAACCCGGTGAACGCGACCCTGCTCGACGCCACGCTTCCCCTCGCCCGCAGCGCCGGCGAGCGGGCGCTCGAGCATTTTCTGGCGTCGGGCTTCAAGCGCATCGAGCCGGCGATCCTGCATCCCGCGTCGATCTTCCTCGACATGTCCGGCGAAGCCATTCGCGGCCGGCTGTTCCTGACGGCGGACTCTTCCGGTGAGGAGCTGTGCTTGAGGCCGGAATACACGATCCCGGTCTGCCGCGCCTACCTCGCCTCGGACAAGGCCGGCGCGGTCGCCGAATATTCCTATCTCGGGCCGGTTTTCCGGGCGCAGGCCGAGGGGGCCGGCGAACGCGCTCAGACCGGCCTCGAAAGTTTCGGCCGCAAGGACGCCGAGGCCGCCGACGCCGAAGTTTTCTCGCTCGCGATGGAAGCCGCCGCCGCAGCGGCGGGAAAGCTCGCGGCGCGGCTCGGCGACGCCGGTCTCTTCGACGCTCTCTTGTCCGCGCTCGCCCTGCCGGAGGTCTGGCGCCGTCGCCTCAAACGCGGGCTCGCTGAGGGGCGCGACCTTGCCGCCATCCTCGATGGGCGCTCGCAAAGCGCACTCGCCCAGCCGGGCGTCCTCGCGGCGCTGGAGAGCGCCGACCATGACGGCGCCCGCGCGCTGGTCGAGGATCTTTTGGCGATCGCCGGCATCGACGCGGTCGGCGGCCGGACGGCGAGCGAGATCGCCGACCGGTTCCTCGAGCAGGCGGCGCTGCGCTCGGGCGACTCGATCGGGATCGAAAAGCGCAAAATTCTCGAATCCTACCTAGCCGTTTCCGGCGACCTGGACGTCGCCGCCCAGACGCTGCGCGGCCTCGCCGGCGCGGCAGGCCTCGACCTCGGCGCCGCGCTCGACGCCTTCGAATTGCGCAACGGCTTCATCGCCGCGCGCGGCGTGGCGATCGAGGAGACGCGCTTTTCCGCCGCCTTCGTGCGCGACTTCGACTATTACACCGGCTTCGTGTTCGAGGCGCGCGAGCCGTCGCGGCCGGACGCCAGGCCTGCGCTCGCCGGCGGCCGCTACGACGGCCTTGCCAGAAAACTCGGCGCGAAGGCCGACATTCCCGCGGTCGGGGCGGCGATCACGCTCGACCGCCTGCCCGGAGCGCGCCGATGACCGTCGACGCAGCCGCCGAGCCGCCCTTCGTCCTCGCCGTCCCCTCGAAGGGACGCCTTCAGGAGAACGCCTCGGCCTTTTTCGCCCGCGCCGGCCTCGAACTCACGCAGGGGCGCGGGGCGCGCGACTACCGCGGCGCGGTCGCAGGATTGCCTAACGTCGAGGTCGCCTTTCTCTCGGCTTCCGAGATCGTGGGCCAGCTCGCCGCCGGCGCCGCCCATTTCGGCGTGACCGGCGAAGACCTGGTGAGGGAAAAGGTTTCGGACGCCAATCAGCGGCTCGAGCTGATCGCCCCGCTCGGCTTCGGCCGCGCGGACGTCGTGGTCGCCGCGCCACAGGCCTGGATCGACGTGCGCACCATGGCCGACCTCGAGGACGTCGCCTCTGTCTATCGCGCCCGGCGCGGCGAGCGGATGCGGGTTGCGACCAAATACGTCAATTTGACGCGCCGCTATTTCGCCGAGCACGGCGTCGGCGACTACCGGATCGTCGAGAGCCTTGGCGCCACCGAGGGCGCGCCGGCGGCCGGCGCGGCGGAGCTGATCGTCGACATCACCACGACCGGCGCGACGCTCGCCGCCAATGCGCTGAAGCCGCTCGACGATGGGCCCATTCTGCGCTCGCAGGCGATGCTGGTCGCCTCGCTCGCCGCCCCTTGGGGGCCGGTTCAGCGCAAGTGCGCGCGGATCATTCTCGACCGGATCGCGGCCAGCGAGGAGGCGCGGAAGTCGCGCGAGGTTCGCGCCCGTCTGCGAGGCCCCGCCAACGGATTGTTCGCCGAGGTTCGCCAGCGCTTCGGCGCGCTGCCGGCGTTCGGCGAGGAGCCCGATCCTCGCGGCTTCGTCGCGCTCCATTGCGCGAAGGCCACGGCGGCCGACCTCGCCGGCTTTCTGCTCGCACACGGCGCCGAACGCGTCAGCGTCGTCGCGCTAGAGCACGTTTTCGACGCGCGGAATCCGCTGTACGAAGCGCTGGAGAGGCGAATCGGGGCGGGGTAGGGGCGCGGCGGTGAGCGCGGGGGCGCGAGGCGCCACGCCGTGGCCGCTCATGGCGTCGTCGCAATGTGACGCCCGTCACTGCGTCATTGCCAAATTGGCTTAGCTGTACGAGGGTGAGGTTCATTCGGAGAGGTCCGGGCGGAGGCCTCGGCCATGGCGGCGGGACGGATCGAGATTCTGGGCGGCGACGTCTTCTGCTCGATCGCGGGCGGAGGCATGGAACAGCGCATTCCACTCGCCGAGGCGACGCCGAAGCTTACGGACTGGGCGAAGCGCTACGACAAAGCGTCTGAATGCAACAACGGCGACGCGCTGGCGGCGATCGGCCGGGAAATGTTCGACTGGCTCGACGGCTCCGGCTGGGCTTCGGCCTGGGCGGACGCGCTCGGCGAGGACTGGATTCTCGAGATCAAGGTCGGCGCTAAGCTTGGCGTGAGCGAAACGGCTTTGCTCGACGCGCCTTGGGAGCTTCTCGCGCGCGCCGATGGGCCGCTCGCGCTCGACGCCCTGCAGCTCTTCGTGGTCGCCCGCCGCGTCGGCGAACCGGGGACGCCTTTCACGCCCCGCCACGCCGACCTGCAGCTCATGTTCATGGCCGCCGCGCCGCAGGGCCAGCGTGAGCTCGATTTCGAGGCGGAGGAGGCGGCGATCCTTCAGGCGACACAGCGCCTGCCCTTGCGCCTCGTGGTCGAGGAGACCGGCAGCAAGGACTTCCTCGGCGAGCGGCTGAATTCCGACGAAGGACCGTTCGAGGCGCTTCATCTCTCCTGTCATGGCGACATCGACGCGAAGGCCGGGCCGGTCCTGCTGCTCGAATCGGCCGAGGGCGGCGAGGACAAGGCCGAGCCGGGGGCGCTGGTCGCGGCGCTCGGGGCCAATGCGCCGGGGCTCGTGTTCCTCTCGGCCTGCCGGACGGCGGAATTCGGCCGGGCGGAGGGAGCGCCAGTCGGATTCGCGCGCGAGGGCGAGGCGCGCCGCGATGCGGGCGAGGGTCCGCGTCCGCCGCAGACGGCGGCCCCGTTCGCGCGGCAATTGGTCGCGAAGATCGCCAATGTGATCGGCTGGGACGGCTCGGTCTACGACGCGGACGCGAGCGCCTTCGCCACTGTCTTCTATCACGCGCTCGCCAACCGCTCGGCCATCCCCCGCGCAGCGGCGGTCGCGCGGCGGGAGCTCAAGCGGACGAACGCCGAAAACGGTGAGCGCGGTCGGCACTGGCATTTGGCCCGCGTCTATCTCGGACCGCAGGGCGGCGGGGCGCTGTGCGCCGCGGGCAAGCCACGTCGGCGGTGGGACGCCCAGAAAGTCGAGAAAGCCTTCCTCGACAAGGACAGGCAACGCGTCCCGGTGGCGACGCGCGAAGAATTCGTCGGCCGCCGGCGCGCGATCCAGACGGTTCTGCGGGCGTTTCGTGATGGAAAGCAAGCCGTGCTGATCCACGGCATGGGGGCGCTCGGCAAGTCGAGCCTCGCCGCGCGGGTGATGAGCCGCATGCAACAGCATGCGCCGGTCGTGATTTTCGAACGTTATGACGCGCTCGCGATCTTTGACGCGATCCTCAAAAAACTCGACCCCGGGATTCGCGACGACGAAGAGCGCAAATGGCGCGAGCGCGTCAAGGCTCGGACGTCTGCGCTGGGCCTCGCATTGGAAGACTGGCTCTCAGGCCCTTTGGATGAGCAGCCCGTTCTTCTGATCGTCGACGATCTCGAACGGATTCTCGAGACGCCGAAGCAGAGCGATGCGCCGAACGCCGTGCAGGAGGCCTATCGCGAGGCGCTCGGCGCCGTGCTCGCGGCCTTCGATCGGGCGACGACACGGTCGCGGCTGATCGTGACGAGTCGATACGACTTCGCCCTGCCGGATGGCAGCGGCGGAGATTGCGCCGCCGGTCTTCAGCGCGTGCCGCTGCGGCCGATGGAGCCACGCGAGCGGATCAAGCAATGGCGCGCGCTCGCGGGCGCCGAGGCTGGCGGGCTCGACGAGGAACGCGCCGAGCTTCAGTCACGCGCGCTGGACGCCGCTTCCGGCAATCCCGGGCTGCAGGCGATCCTGACGCGGCCGATCCTGGCGGGAGAGATCGGCGCGGCGAAGACCGCGATCGACCAGATCGACGTCTACCGCAAGACCGGCGCGCCTCCCGCCGAAATCGAGGCGCTGATCGAGAACGGGACGGCGAAGGATTCGGACAACGCGCTGATCCGGTTCTTCGCGCGCGTGTCGTTTGGCGCCTATCGTGACGCGCTGACGGACGACCAGGCGCGGCAATTGTCGGCGGCGACGTTGTTTTCCCCGGAGGTCCCGATCCCGCTCGCTGCGCTCGGCGCGGCGGGGCAGGCCCTGGGGGTCGAGAAGCCGGAGGCGGCGATCGCGCGCCTCCTCGGCCTCGGCCTTTTCGACGACTGGGGCGCGATCGACGGCATTGCGCACGCCGCCGCTAACCCGCTCGCGCGGCCGCTGGCGCCGCTGCTGGAGGAACCCGACCTGCCGCGCCTCGCCCGCGCCGCGCTGCCTGCCCTCTCGAACGCGTGGTGGAACCCGGACGGCGCGTTTCCACAAGACCCGCGAGGACTGGAAGTCGCGCGGATAGCGCTCGCCGCCGGGGCGGAGCCGGCGGTTCTCGAGGCCGCGGTTCTGGCGGGGGCCGCATGGCTCGAATGGTCGAATCGCGAGACGCGGGTCGCCCATGGGCTGATCGCTGCGGCGATGCGCGCCTTTCCCGACGGCTGCGCCTTCGGGCCGGAATTCCTGCGCCTCGCGCTCGAATGCGCGAACCGTTTGGGCGACGCCGATCTGATCCCGAGGATCCTCGCCGCGACGGTGCGCCCAGCGCCGTCCGGCAATCCCAAGGCGCGATGGGCGCATGCCGCATTCGACCTGCGCCGCGCCGGACTTCTGATTCAGTCGGGCGAGGTCGCGCCGGCGGAGGCGTTGATCCGCGGGGCGCGAGCCGCGTTCCAGGGCTTAGGCGACAACCGAATGTCGGCGATCGCTTCAAGCCAGATCGCCGACATTCTGCAAAGCCGAGGCGAGGTCGACGAGGCCTTGCGCATCCGGCGCGAGGAAGAGCTGCCCGTCTTTGAGCGCATCGGCGACGCGCGCTCCCGCGCCGTGACGATGGGCAAGATCGCCGACATTCTGCAAAGCCGCGGCGAGGTCGACGAGGCCTTGCGCATCCGGCGCGAGGAACAGCTGCCCGTCTATGAGCGCATCGGCGACGCGCGCGGCCAATCGGCGACCTTATTTAAGATCGCGACGGCTCTTCTCGGCTCCGGCGGCCTCGAGGCGGGCCGTGCCCAGGAGATCTATGATGCGCTCGCAGAATCCTACGCCATCGTCCTGAAACTGGGCCATCCTGACGGCGTCGGCCCCGTTGGCGCGCTGCTCGCCCAGGTCCTCGCGATGGGCGGCCGTCGCGACGACGCGCTCGCCGTGCTGGACCAGTCCGAGGCGGCTTTCGCCAAACTCAGCGACGCGGGAGGGGTCGCCCACGTCAAGGAATTGCGCGGGTTGATCGCGGGAAGTTAGGGCAAACGACAAGCTGTCGAGGATAATCCATGACCACGAGCTTCGTTCATTCCCTCGACCTCGCCTTTGATGCGCGCCTGGTCGCGTTCCGTCCCGACGCGCACGCCGAGGATCGGATGGGGATGCGCGGCGGCGCCGAGCCTGGCGCCGGCGCGGCGGCCTCGCCGCCAATCAGCGACAATCTGCGCGCCGCGTCGACGCCGGGTCCATCGTCTCCTTCGTCTCGGGGCTTTCGGCCGAGGAGACGAGCGACGTGCTCTATTCGACCCAGCTCGCCCAGCGCGCGGCGAGCGCGAAATTCGATCGCTTCGCCGCGACGAAGGACTGGTACGGCGTCTATCTCGACGTGCTCGACCGCCTCGGCTGGGCCGGCGAGGCGCTCGCCTTCACCGAGCGCAAGACTTTGGCCGGAAAGTTCAGCATGGACCGGTCCGCCCTCGACGTGATCGCCGCGATCGCCACCGGCGCGCAGCTCGCGATCCTGGTGAAGACGCTCGACACGCTGAAGAAGCTCGGCGAGGCCGACCGGCCGCTGAAGATCTTCGATCTCCAGGCGATGCGGGAAGCGAGCGGCAATTTCCAGATCGGCGCGGCGCAGAAGGCCGACAACGGCTCGGTGTCGGTCGCGCTCGGCGCCTTCCATTTCCGCGCCTCGGACGACCGCGGCAAGTTTTTGTTCTGGAGCTGGGGCGCGGAGGAGGTGAGTTTCTGGACCGCAGTGCGCAAGATGACCCTCAACGCCGACCTCTACGCCGTCCACCGTCCAGCCGTCGTCGCCAAGCTCAAGGCCGACGCCGCGGATTACGTCGACGAGCTCGCCATCGCGTAGCCCCGCCCGCGCTGCAGCAAACTCTTCTGAAAAACAGCACTCCGTGCTAAGGTTCTTCGAGTCGGACTTCAGCGGTCCTGAATTTCGGAGACGCAAACATGCGAGAGAGCATAAGGGAAACGTGTTTTTTAGCGGCGCCGAACCGGAGGGCGCGAATTTTTCTGCGATTCTCCGCCGCAACCCCTTGAAATCGCTGAAAACACGGTCGGATAAGGGGGCCTTTTGCGCGTCCGAACGGGTATCGAACGCATGTCGAATGGGGGCCGAAGGGCGGCCAAACGGGCGCCGAACCGGGGCCGAGCGGCCGGCCGCCCTCACGCCATCCACTCGCCGCCGTCATAGCGGCGGGAGGGCTTGCGCATCGTCACCAGCTCCTCGGCGGCCGTGGGATGGACGGCCACGGTCGCGTCGAAGTCGTCCTTGGTCGCGTTCATCGTCATCGCCAGCGCGACGAGCTGGATCATCTCGCCGGCGTTTTCGGCGAGGATATGCGCGCCGAGCACCTTTTGGGTCGCGCCGTCGACGATCAGCTTCATGATCGCCCGCTCGCCGCTGCCGGACAGCGTCGCCTTCATCGGCCGGAAATTGGCCTCGTAGACCTCGAATTTTTCCAGGCGCACGGTCGCCTCGGACTCGGTCATCCCCACCGCGCCGAGTTCGGGCGTGCCGAACACGACGCTCGCGACCGTGTCGTAGCGGATCGCCCGCGCGCCCGCGCCGAAAAGCCGGTCGGCGAGCGCATGGCCCTCGCGGATGGCGACCGGGGTCAGATTGACGTGATCCGTCACGTCGCCGACCGCGTGAAGCCACGGGACGTTGCTGGTGAGTTCTTTGTCCACCAGGATCGCGGCGTGGGAGCTGAGCTTGACGCCCACCGACTCCAGGCCCAGACCCTCCGTATAGGGGTGGCGCCCCGTCGCTGCGAGGACCAGGTCGACCTCGATCGTATGGCCGTCCGACAGCGCGACGCGGCGCGTTCCGTCGCGGAGCTTCTCGATCCGCTTCGGCAAGGAGCCGAACCGGAACGCGACTCCCGCCCGAAGCATCGCGTCGCGGACGCCCGCGCGCATGTCCTCGTCGAAGCCGCGGAGCACGTTAGTCCCGCGCATGACCTCCGTCACCTGAGCGCCCAGCCGCTGCATCAGCGAGGCGAATTCGACCGCGATATAGCCGCCGCCGACGACCATGAGCCGCTTGGGAAAGACGGGCAGGTCGAAGATCTCATTGGAGGTGATCGCGTGCTCGAACCCCTCGATCTCGGGATGGAGCGTCGGCCGCGAGCCGGTCGCGATCAGGACGTGTCGCGCGGAAACTTCCCGTCCGCTTGCGAGCCGCACCCGATGCGGACCGACGATGGAGGCCCTTTGCTCGATGAGCTCGGCGCCGGACGCGGCCAGATTGGCGCGATAGGCGGCCGAGAGGCGGGTGATCTCCTTCTCCTTGGCGGCGACGAGGCTCGGCCAGTCGAAGCGCGTCTCGCCGACGGTCCAGCCGAACCCGGCCGCATCGGCGAACTCGTCGGCGAAGCGGCTCGCATAAACGTAGAGCTTCTTCGGAACGCACCCGCGGATGACGCAGGTTCCCCCGATCCGGCTCTCCTCCGCCACGATCGTCTTTGCGCCATGTCCGGCGGCGATGCGCGCGGCGCGGACCCCGCCCGAGCCGGCGCCGATGACGAAGAGGTCGACGTCGAAAGCCATTTGCAGCCGGCCTAGAAGTCGACGCCCTTCTTCTTCATCTCTTCGCGCGCCTTCGTGACGATGTCGGTCGAGAGATCCTGGCGCCAGGGTCCCAGCAGGTCCTGAAGTTTTTCGAAGAAGATCGGCTGGATCAACAGATATTTCTTGCCGGTCGGGCTTGCGAAGAATGCGGCGACGTCCTCGAGCTCCTTTTCATTCATGGCGAGCGCAAGCAGCGCCTCGCTCTTTTCGTAGGTCTGCTGCGCCGACTTGTCGAACTCGGGCTTGATCGCGATCAGGGTCTCCCTGAGGCTGTCGCGAATCTCGGGGTGCGTCGTCGTGACGTTGCGCTCGAACTCGGCCATCATCGTCGGCACGGTCTTGGCGATGGAGTCCTTGACGCCCATGTCGATCAGAAGCTGATCCGCGGCCGCGATCGCGGCTGGCGACGGCGGCGGCGGAACCGCAGAGGCCGCGCCGGGCGTCTGGTCGGCGGCATAGGGCGCCGACCCCCTCAGAACCAC
>NZ_JBKQOT010000425.1:0-2814 GCF_052145395.1 Roseiarcus sp. | reverse complement strand
TCTATATCCGCCAATCGACCGCCGATCAGCTCGTGCACAACCTCGAGAGCCAGCGCCGGCAATACGGGCTTGCCGATCGGGCCAGGCAGCTTGGCTGGGCGACCGTCGAAATCATCGACGACGATCTCGGACGATCGGGTGGAGGCATCGCCCGTCCGGGCTTCGAGCGGCTGTTGGCTGGAATCTGTGACCGTCGCGTCGGCGCCGTCTTCGCGATCGAGGCTTCGCGCCTCGCCCGTAACGGCCGCGACTGGCACACGCTGATAGAGTTCTGTGGATTGGTCGGCGCCATCCTCGTCGACGAGGACGGAATCTACGATCCTCGCCATCCTAACGATCGGTTGTTGCTGGGCATGAACAGGACGGCGACATAATGCAGTACCTAATCGGCTCCTTGAAAAGGCAGGCTTTCTTGTCGCGGATCGGATGATACTGGACGCCCCTTGGTAATCGCCTGTCGAACGGCCGGAGCATCCAGGTCACTCTCGCGGATGACATAGGGGGCACGAGGGCAAACCTGTCTTGCCGGCAACAGTCCATCTCGGATCAAGCGGACAATGGTCATGTTGCTGACGCCGAGGCGGTTTGCGGCCTCGGTCAGAATAAGCTCATGGCGCTCTTCACGTTCGCCCTCCCGGTAGACCGGTATCCGATGCACGCTACGGAAGTTGCGCACGCGCAGCTGGGTCCAGGTCTGGCCTCTGGCCGAGCGGACGCCTAGCCGATTGAGAACGGGGGCGATGCTGTGGTCCGGCAACAGGCGGGCGAGCTCGCACACCAGCTGCTCGGTCGCCGCATCGGTCTTGAAGCGATTCTGACCGGAACGGTTCTTCAGCACCTCGAGCCGCGTGTGATCGCCGCCCTGCCAGTGCAGCACGAGATGCAGCCGACCCGGCTCGACCGTCACGACGATCTCCTTCAGCACGGCGCGCAAGATCCGCTTGCGCGTCTCGACAGAAGCGGCGGCGTCGTTCCAGAGCGCCGGCAGATCCCCGGCGAGCGCCATGAGCGTCACGCGCTCGTCGTCGCCGACAGCGCTCGACTCCTCGTTGCGCAAGCTCCGGATCTGCTCTTCGAGCCGCGCGACCGTCGCAAGACAGTCGTTCCACCGCCGTTCGAGCTCGCCCGCGACCAGCCGGTTGTCGGGATCGACCGCGTCGTATTGCCGGCGCGCATGCTTTGCCTCGTAGTGGGCCTGCTCCAGCGCGAACTCTCTTTGCCGTAGCTGTTCGCTGCTGGCCTCCTTGCACTCGGCGATCAGCTTCAACGCCGCCTCGATGGCCAGCGGCGAGATTGCGCGCAGCACTTCCGCCGACACCGCCGCGTCGATGCGCATGTTGTTGAATGCGGTGCACCCCTTCTCGCGCGACGGATCGACATGGCTGGCGCAGACGTAGCGCGCATCGCAAACCGCCACGCCTGCGGCCGATCCCGAAAGAGCGCCGCCAGGCGATGGTGGAGAACGTGCGAGCGCTTCTTCCCGAGCGAGATGGTCAGCCTCGATCCGGCTCATGGCGCGCCTTGTCGGCGGAAGTGCTCGATCCGGAAGGAAGGCGATCGTCTACGTCCGGCAGTCGACGGTCGATCAGGTTGAACAACAACGTCGAAAGCCGTCGACGCCAATATGGACTGGTCGAGCGAGCCCGGCAGCTCGGCTGGGCCGAGGTCAGCGTCATAGACGACGATCTCGGCCGCTCGGGCTCGGGCGTCAGTCGCCCAGGGTTCGAAAAGCTCTTGGCTGCGATCTGCGAAGGCCGGGTCGGCGCGGTCGTGTCGATCGAGGCTTCGCGCCTGGCCCGCAACGGACGCGACTGGCACACGCTGCTGGAGTTCTGCGGCTTGGTCGGGACGCTGATCGCCGACGAGGACGGCGTCTACGATCCCCGTCTTCCGAACGACAGGCTCCTTTTGGGCATGAACAGGACGGCGACATAATGCAGTACCTCATGATCTCATTGAAAAGGCAGGCTTTCTTGTCGCGGATCGGATGATACTGGACGCCCCTTGGCAATCGCCTGCCGGACGGTTGGACGAGCCAGGTCACTCTCGCGGATGACATAAGGGGCGCGAGGGCAAACCTGTCTTGCCGGCAACAGTCCATCGCGGATCAAGCGCACGACGGTCATGTTGCTGACGCCGAGGCGGATTGCGGCCTCGGTCAGAATAAGCTCATGGCGCTCTTCACGTTCGCCCTCCCGGTAGGCCGGAATCCGATGCGTCCCGCGGAAATTGCGCACCCGAAGTTGGGTCCAGGTCTGGCCTCTGGCCGAGCGGACGCCCAGCCGATTGAGAACGGGGGCGATGCTGTGGTCCGGCAACAGGCGGGCGAGTTCGCACACAAGCTGCTTGGTCGACGCATCGGTCTTGAAGCGATTTTGGCCCGATCGGTTCTTCAGCACCTCGAGCCGCGTGTGATCCCCGCCCTGCCAGTGCAGGACGAGGTGCAGCCGGCCAGGCTCGACGGTCACGACGATCTCCTTCAAGACGGCGCGCAAGATCCGCTTGCGCGTCTCGACGGAAGCAGCCGCGTCGTTCCAAAGCGCCGGCAGATTCCCGGCGAGCGCCATGAGCGCCACGCGCTCGTCGTCGCCGACAGCGCACGGCTCCTCGTTGCGCAAGCTCCGGATCTGCTCTTCGAGCCGCGCGACCGTTGCAAGACAGTCGTTCCATCGCCGTTCGAGCTCGCTGGCGACCAGCCGGTTGTCGGGATCGACGGCGTCGTATTGCCGGCGCGCATGCTTCGCCTCGTAGCGGGCCTGCTCCAGCGCGAACTCTCTTTGCCGCAGCTGTTCACTGCTGGCCTCTTTGCGTTCG